>JAJYVR010000293.1 GCA_021791935.1 Acidobacteriota bacterium | reverse complement strand
GTGCCGGGCCGATACAGGATGCGCGTGATGGTTGTTATGCCATCCCTCGCCACCGGTCAGCAGGGCAACCCACAAGCTGTTGCGGGAGTCATCGCGGGTCTGGAAACGACGGGACCCCCATAGGTGGGTTGCGGAATTGACTAGCCAGGTCGCATGCAGTCCAATGGTGACGCGGAGAAATATTCCCCAAAGGACCCACTGCCATCCGCCGATCGCCAGCAGGACCATACCTTCGATGGTCAACGGGACCCAGTGATATTTGCTCAACAAAACATAAAAACGGTCCTTCGCGAGGTCGGGCGCATAGCGGGCCAGCATCGCAGTTTCTGTGTGCAGGGCCTTGCCTTTCAGTATCCAGCCGACATGGGCCCACCATCCGCCTTCCGTGGGCGTGTGCGGGTCGCCGACGTGGTCGCTGTACTGGTGGTGCACGCGATGGGTCGCAACCCAGAACATCGGTCCACCTTCCAACGCGGTTGTGGCGAAAATTGCCATGGCATATTCCAGCCACTTGGGGACCCTGTAGCCTCGGTGCGTCAGCAGGCGGTGGTAACACATGCCGATGCCGACATTGATTGACAGCACATAAGTCACGACGAAGACCGCCAGCGCGCTCCAACTGAAGAAGAAGAGCGCGGCAATGGCGCCGATATGAAAGAGGGTCAGAAAAACGGCGGTCGTCCAGGTCACGCCATTGTCCTGGGTTGCGCGACCCAGCACGGGAAGGGTCGGCTTGATGCGCGCAGGCGAGGGCGCCTTGTAAACAGGGACGGCAACCGGAGTACCTACAAAGGAGGCTTCGGCGGTCTCGATCGTTGCAGAAGGAAGAGGAGAAGTCGCGATGGGGCTGCTCTCGACTGCTTCGTTGGATATGGGAGTCACGCAATACCTCAAGGACAAGAATAAAATCGCTTGCTATGTCAAGGCTAGCAGCGGGGGAGGGGGGACGAATGTAAGACTTTTGTAATTGCCTTTTGACGGGATGGTTTTCGTCGTCGATATGCCGATTGGGACTGTGTTGAATGCTTGCGCGCACCATGAAAATGTGCTGAATCTGGCCGGCAACCAAGACATAAACGAGACGATTTGATACGGTAAAGCTGTCGTGATATTTCCACAGAAAACCCGCCGCAACTATCTCGCGCGACTGTTGGCGTCTCTTTTCTTTTCCGGTGTAGCATTCGCGCAAAGCACTACGCCCGCAGCGCGTACGATTCCGCTGCCCAGCAGCAAGGTGCTGATGGAGCCGGTACCGGGCTCCCCGCAAAAGACGAACAGCCTGCCCATGGCGATGGCCATTTCTCCGGACGGCCGCTACGTTGCCATTGTGAATGCCGGCTACGGGACGGCAGAATCGAAGGGCGAGCAGTCGGTCGCAATCCTGGATGCGAAGTCGGGCAAGCTGCTGGATTTTCCCAATGCTCATACGCCAGGTCGCGCGCAACAGACCCTTTACGCCGGCATCGCCTTCGGCAGCGACGGCAAGCACCTCTATGTCAGCATTGCGTCGCTGACGCATCCGCTGCCCGCCGTGGCGGGTAAACCTGCGGTCGGGAACGGCATTGTTGTTTATGGATTCATGGACGGTCAGGTCACAGAGCAGCGAATTCTGCCGATCCCGCTGCAACAACTCGCGGACGGAAAGCGGCAGAATTCCATGACGTCCCATCCGCTGCCTGCCGGGATGGCCAATCCATTTCCTTCCGGATTGACGGTGGTTCACGGACCCGATGGCGATCGCCTGCTGATTGCGGACAACCTCTCCGACGATGCGTTGTTGATGGATGCCTCCGATGGCAGGATACTTTACCGCTTCGATCTCTCCACCAGTCGAACCGTTCCGGCGTCCTACCCGATTGCCACGGTCGCCACGCGGGATGGAAAGCGCGGCTTTGTGGCGCTTTGGAACGCTTCGGAGATTGCCGAGCTGGATCTCGTCCACGGACGTGTCGCGCAGATGCTGCCCCTGTTGCCGCCGCGCCAGGCCATCGATGCGAGTTCGCACCCTGCGGCGTTGGCGCTGAACGCGGCAGAATCGGTTCTTTATGTTGCGCTGGCCAACCGCGATTCGGTGGCCGCAGTGGCGATTGCCAGGCACGCAGGAAGGCGCGGCAACATGCACACGCTGGGATTTTTCGACACACGGCTGCCAGGACAAACATATTTCGGCGCGTTTCCGGACGCACTGGCGCTCTCGCCGGACGGCAACCGTTTGTACGTCGCCGATGCCAGCCTGGACGCGATTGCGGTCTTCAATCCTCACAGTCTCCAGCGGAACAGCAAAGGCCCCATTCATCCGCATGGATTTATTCCGACCGAATGGTATCCCACAGCCCTGGCTGCAACGGTCGACGATCTGTATGTGGCCACCGGCAAAGGGCAGGGGACGGGCCCGAACAATTTCGCGTTGAAGGCTCTATCCGGGCATCGCCAAAGCAAGACGGCGGACGCACCTCCGCACACCTATATTGCCTCGCTTCTCTATGGGTCGCTGGCAGCGATGGATCGGGCGCGCGCGGATCGGCAACTGGAGCAACTGAGCGGCGTAGCGATGGAGAGCAACCGCATGCACGCGGCGCAGCAGCAGGTTCGTTTTCGCGCGGGCGGCAACCCCATCCGCCACGTCATTTACATCATCAAAGAGAATCGTTCCTACGATCAGGTCTTCGGCGATCTGAATGCCGGAGACCGCGATCCCAGTCTCACCATGTACGGCTGGTCCATCACGCCGAACGAACACAAGCTGGCGGAGCAGTTCGGCATTCTCGACAACTTCTATGACTCTGGAGAAGTCTCCGGGGACGGTCACGTGTGGTCGACGGCGGCGATTACCAGCGATTACACCGAGAAGACCTGGCAACAAAGTTATCGCGGCGACCAACGGACGTATGACTACGAAGGCATCGTGGCGAAAGGGTATCCGCTGCAGGAAAAGATTTCCGATGTC
>JAJYVR010000043.1 GCA_021791935.1 Acidobacteriota bacterium | reverse complement strand
ATCCGCAAAATTGCTCCGGCATTTCTCCTATGCCGGTTAGCGCGCGCGGGACAGGACAACCACCGCGATCGCCAGGATTGGCCACCCCGACGAGTTGAATACGCCACGGCATTTTCCCGGTATTTTTCCACTCTCCCGTCATAGGCCCCAGAACACTGGCCACGCGCACGATCATGGACATAAAGACTGGCCATCCGAGGATCGGCCCGAGTCCGCCCAGTTTTTCGCCGGCTGCGCCATCGAGCAGGGGCTGCCGAACCGCAAACATGCCATGAGCACAGCCAAACCCCAATAGGCGCGGGTACCGGAGCGGGAGAAGTTCTCCAGGGGCCTTTTCTTTCGCATGAGAAGCAGGCAATGGAGAAGGTTCGGATTTCCGGGTGAACTTCATCGGCAGGGTAAAACTCGCGTTCATTGTTTCGGCCAGAGCCAGCGATGCAACGCTTGACGCGGTACTTTCCGCCATCAAAATTCCTCGACCTTTCGGACATAGTTGCGACGGCAACGGCCGAACCATATTTGATTGAAATACACTGAAAGAATCAAATATAATTTATCATACAAATAAAACAACCAATAACTTCTTCTATTAACGAATATAGATAATATTGCCGATCTCTGTTGCAGAAAAATTCCTGGGCCCATGCGCCCGGTAAGCTCCATGTCCCCGGTACTATCGCCTACCGTACGAAAGACTCCGCCCAGACAATCCGAAATCGCAGAAATCAGATTGGCTGGGCCCCATTCCGAGAGATCGAAAAGCTCTTTCCCTGATAGGGCAGGTTCACCAGTCGCGCCTGTGGGTCAAAGTGTTCCAACCGGGATGTCACCCGGATTCCATCGTGCAGCGTAAGGTCGGCCCCAAAAATTGAGTCGATCACCATGTCTACAAAGCTGCCCGCTGCAATGCAGCACCAGTCGTTCAGGTACGGCGCATCCTCCGGAGACTTGCGCGCCCCTCCCTGCTCCGGTGGAAACACCGGCTCAACGAAGTGCGCCTGCCCGAAAGGCCCCTGGTTACCCGCCTTTGCCAGTTGCTTGATCCAAGATGCCAACTGGGAAGCCATCTCGGGCGAGGAGTCGATGCGCAGCAGTCCTTTCGCGGTCATGGGAGGCCAGGAAGGATAGGCGCCGATCGAGCTATGATCGGGCCGGATGTTCCAGGTCGCGTCCGCATCGCCGGCGGAAAGGGCCCGCATCCACACCGGATTGTGCAGCTCAGTCCAGAAGAAACGGCCCATCTCCCGCTTTTGCTTGTCGCTCAGGTCCTGGTCCATGTTGTCGAAGACCGACAAAAGATCGTAGCAGTGCCGGACTTCGTTATAGCTGCCATCGGGCTGTCCGCACCGCCAGTATCCCTTGCCCTGCACATAGAGCAAGCGGTTAATGCGTCCGGCCAGATCGTCGGCTTCCGCACGCAACTGTCGGGCGCGCGAGGAGTCGCCCGCTCGTTCGACCAGAGTGGCCACAAAGCGCATCCCGCTCACATTGCCGGCATTCATCCCCGCTACTTCATGCAGATAGGTGCTGACGACTTCAAGCAGATTTTCAATCTTGCCGTAGTCCGCCAGACCATGCCCGTAGCGGTCGAGTTTTTTCCAATAGAGCGCGTGGTCAACCAGGCGCTCCAGTACCGGCTTTCCATTGACGGTGCGATGCAGCCATGCGAAGTCCCCGGTGACGCGCAGATAATTCTGCGCGCAACGCAGAATCGCCATATCGTTGACGGCATACCAGGGACCAACCGCCTGCCCGGAGATGTAATCGGTCGCCAGATGCCGGTGCATGTCCTGGACCATCCAATTTTCGATGAGCCGTCGCAATGGCCCCGGATCGAGCATGGCGAGGCCAAGGGAAGCGAGCGAGGTGTCCCAAGGGAAGCTGAGCGTCGGGAGCACACGACCGCCCAGCGTCAGATACGTGGTGCCGTAGGCGGAATCCGGAGAGGCCCTTCGTCCGAACAGAAGGTTCGTAAACCCCCGATAGTAGAGATCCCAGAGTGATTCATCGTCGGTGAAGAGCTGCGGAAGGTGGCCGGAAAACTCCGAATTGCCCGGAGTGAATGCGGCCTTCACCAGCCCCGCAAACACATCTTCATTCTGCTGCAGCAGTGCGGGAAAGTTGGCCTGAAGGCGGCTGTAATAGCCGATCGCTTCCGTTTTCTCAGCCGCTATGGCATTCGCATAACGAAATTCGCGCAATTCGCCCGGCCCCAAGGCTGCCTCAAAAATTAGAAGGCGCGTGTTCTCCATCCGGTCGGGTTTAGGGAGAAATCCCTGCACGGACACGGCCTTGCTCTGCTGTGCCTCAAAGATAAGGCAGCCGCGCGCCGCGTCCCATGTGATGCGGTTATCGGACTCGCCGGGAGAATTGACAAACCAGGCCCCGGATTTTCTCGTAACCGCTGCGCGAAGATCGAACCCCAGTGTAAATGTCCTTCTGCGGCCGCTCAGGTTCTTTACCACGATGGATTGAAGCAGAGACCGCTGCTTCGAAGGCATGAAGGTGGTGGTCGCGATCGAGAGACCCTCCGCCTGCGCCTGCCGCACAATGCGATGCGGGTACCAGACATAACTGGTTTCGCCGCCCGAAGCGGCCGACACATTGAGAAGTTCTCCATTCAGATAGAGTTCGCAGGTCGCCAGATAGCCGGGACTCCATGCCGTCTCCGGAATGCCACAGCAGGCGTATGGGGGAAAGGAAAGGGCCGTGATTCCGGCGACGGACTTCGCCGCTTTGACGTATCCCCATTCGTTCTGTGTGGCTGGCGGACTATAGAGATCGCGGAAACGATTGAGGATGCGGTCGCTGGCCAGGTCCCTTAGTGCTGGGACCGGAGGGAGGGTGCGTGCAGTGGAATCCGCAATAGCGTTGGACGCATTGGACGCACCCAGCATGCCCCAGACCGTGGAGGCCGCTGTGCCTTTCAAAAAAAAGCGCCGGTTGAACGGACCGGGCCAATCGAGACCAGAAAAGCCTGTTGTTTTTTTCGACATTCGCAAATCTCCCGCAAATCTCTTTCGATATGCTGCATCGCCCGTTCCGCAAGCGCCAATCATCCACTTGCCAATCATCCACGTACAAACCAGTCGTCGTCGATGCGAATCACCTGGCCGAGCCGGATCCGACGACGATGACATCCAAGTCCTCTACCGGGATGAAACCAGCGCTGGAGAAAAAATCCATCCATAGAAAATTCCCAAGCTTCCTTGAAAATCAATTCATCTCGTCGTCAATATGCTCCGATAAATGATCTTTCAATCAAAAATCGTACTTTATAAGTTCCGGTAATACAATAATCGATCATTTTTCGCGGGAGAGATATTTGTGACTGCGGACGCTGCCACTACGTATTTTTTACCTGGATTGTGCGCCGAGGCGGCTCCGCGGCAGGGATGTTTTGTTGGTTTGGTTCCGTTGGCCCGCATGGCGCTCTCCACCTATACCGATGTCGTTGGGCCGAATGGTTTGCGCCCGGCGTTGTACCTGGAAAAGTTTGAAGATTTGAAGAATACGCGGTACGGGTTTTGCAGGGGATGCACCGGATGAACGATCGACATGCTGCGAGATTTCATCCACCTGTCCGAACATAGGTCGTGCTTGATCTTCGATCTCGACAGCGCTGTGGTCACAGTCTTTGGGCACCGGGGGCATGCGGCGGAGGTCAACGCCACCCTGGTAGACAAAGGCCGCCTACCTTTGCTCGATACGCAGCCTGCACCGCAACCTGGGGGCATCAATCAAAGTTTTTCTTCCGATTCCCACCTATTGCCAACAGGTCAGGCACCATATTCAATTTTCAATTCCCTCCCCGACCACATTTCAAAGGGCTTGCGCGGTGGGCGCTGCAAAACGCCAATCGCATTCAATCCACATTCGCCCAATACGTTCACGAAATCGCCGATTCGGCGGGGTTTTTCAACAGCCAATAGTGGAAGCCATCGACGATGGCCATCAGCGCCGCCTGGTTCAAATCGCTGCTCACGCCCGCAGTGGTCCACGGCTCATGGCCATCGGCCTGGAAGCTGACCGTGACGCGGACGTGGGCCGCCGTGTCGTGGGCGGAGATGTCGATGGCTGTCACGCTGAACGTCTCCAACCGCATTTTTTGGATGGCCGGATACCACTTTTCCAGTTCCTGCCGCATCGCTTTGCTCAACGCATCCACGGGGCCCGCGCCCTCGGCCGCGGTTTCCGTCACGGTGGAGTCGCCCAGCAACAACGACATGGAGGCGCGCACAAATCGATTCCCAGACTCGTCCGATTCGTCGACAACTTTCCAGCTTTTCACGCTGAAGCTGTTACGCAGCGTTTTCAGCACCCTGATGCAGGCCAGGCGGAACGAAACTTCGCTGGCCGTGAAGCCGCCGCCGTCGATCATCGACTGGTTCGCGTCCATGAACGTCTGCGCCTGTTTTGAATCCAAAGGAACGCCCAGCGACTCAGACAGGAGCATAATGTTGGCTTTTCCCGATTGACTGTTGACCCCAATCACAGGGCTGGCCCCGACTTTGGCGGGATCGCACCACAGGTAAGCGCCTGGGTTCTTGCGCTCGCTGCTGCCGTGCATCCCGGCCCAGGTGCCAAAAGCGCCTTGGCCGACGATCGCAGCGCCGTGGGGCACCTCAATTCCGAACGATGCGTACGCCGAATGCGCCAGGCTGGTAAGCCCGGTGAGCGATTCTGGAGTTACAAATTCAGCCTCATCCCTCAACTGCATGCTGCCGATGACAGTGGTCAGGTTCACATTGCCGCAGCGCTCCCCCGTTCCCACAAGAGTGCCTTGAATCTGGACCGCGCCGGCAAAAATGGCGGCCCGCGTATTGGCCACTCCAAGACCGCGGTCGGTGTGGCCATGAAATCCGAATTTGACATTGGGGTAGGCCCAGGTAAGGCAGCTCATCGTCTGGGTCACTTCTTCCGGGCCAGCGCCGCCCGTGGTGTCGCACACAATCAATCGGCTTACATTCTGGTGGACGCATTGCGCGACCATCTGGTTGAAGTAATCCAGGCTGCGTTTGCTGAACTCCGCATCGCAGGGGTTGCCGCTTTCCCGCCGGCCGCATGCCGCGTCCATGGCGTGTTCTAGGTCTACGATCACTTCCAGACCGTGGTCCTGCAGGCATGCAACGGTCTCGTAGGCCATGCGCAGGTTTTCTTCCGGTGTCGTTTCCAACGACCGGGCGACATCGAGCAGCCTGGATTTCACCACAACGACGGCCACGGAAACGCGCTGTTTGTGGCGGACCATGAACTGCACATCCGGCCATTCCTGCACCCTGGTGTCGCGACCGCGCGTTCTGCCGAACAAAGCAAGCTTCATGGCCCCCGTGTCGACCGAATCGAGAGCGCGGGTCAAATCTCCTACAAACTGGTTTGCGCCCGCAAAACCGATTTCCGCGTAATGGACGCCAAAGGCGCCCATGCGCTGCAACAGGCTGACAGCGTGCTGTACGGAAATTTCGAGGTTTGGCTGTTGCATCCCGTCGCGAAGACTGGTGTCGAACAACTCTACTTTTCTGCTGCCGGTTTCCTTCATCTGTTCCCGTTCTCAAGTTGGCGAAAGCGTTCTTCGTAGATTTTACTGTGCTTTGCGAATTCCCTTCCGAATCGTCAACGATATCCTGGAGTTGGCTGTTTTCCCGATCGCTGCCTGTCTTGCTACCATGATGTTAGTCGCATCGCGCGATCCTCATGCTATGTTCAAACGTCTATGGATCTCCCTCTTCGCTCTCCTGCTTCCGATTTCGCCTTGCATCCCGTGCGCGGCCAGCGCGTACGATGCCCATCCCAAGTTGGTCGTCATCCTGGTGATCGACCAGTTTCGCGAGGATTACCTGGAGCGATACCGCACCGACTTTAAAGGGAACGGGTTCAATCTGTTTCTCGACCACGGCGCGTATTTCCCGGACTGCTATTACGATTACGCGAACCTGGTCACAGCGGCCGGGCATTCCGCGATTGCAACTGGCGCCTACACGGACGGCAACGGTATCGCCAGCAATCAATGGTGGGACCTGGCGCGGAACACCCAGCGACCCATCACTTCTGTCGAAGATCCGCGCTATAGCATTGTCGGTCTGCCAGCCACGGGCCAGAATCCTGTGCGAGAAGGCGCTTCCCCGCGCAATCTGCTGGCCACGACCGTCGGAGATGAAGTCCGCCTGGCCACCAAAGGGGAATCCAAGCTGTTCGGAATTTCATTGAAAGATCGTGCCGCGATTCTCACCGCCGGCCATACCGCCAATGGCGCCTTCTGGATCGATCCGCAAACCGGCGCATTCATTACATCCACCTACTACATGCCCTCTCTTCCGGATTGGGCAACCGCGTTCAACCAGAGTGATCGCGCTGCCCAGGCCAGAACGGCAGCAGGCGTTTCCGCCGACGCATCTTTTTTCTCCACCGTCGGCCCCACCGACGCTGCCATCCAATATGAGCTTGACTTTGCCCAGGCGTTGATCCAAGGGGAAAATCTGGGCGGGGGAAACGTGACCGATGTGCTGACCATCAGCATCTCCTCAACAGACATTCTCGGTCATCGGGTCGGCCCCGACTCGCCAGATCAACGGCAACTGGTCGACCAGCTCGACGGCAATCTGGACCAGTTTTTCACCTGGCTCGACCACAATGTTCCCGGCGGACTCCAGAACGTGTGGCTGGTGTTGACCGCGGACCACGGAGTCGCGCCTGTGCCCGCAACCGCGCAACAGCTCGGAATTCCTGCGGCGACGATTCCGATGAAACCTCTCATTGCAGCGCTGAACAAGAACATGAACGACCGCTTTTCTCCTGGCCAGGACCTGGAGTATTTGCTGCCGAACCAGGACCTGCCGTACATCGCCCTCAATGTTCCAACCTATGAGCGTGCCGGCATCAACGAGCTTGAAGGGGAGCGTGCGATTCAGGATTCCATTCCAGCCGCCATTGCCAGTCTCGATCCTTCCGCCTACGTACCGGACGCCTCAGTCCGACCCAGTGCGAAACGTGTGGCCCCAACGCCGCGTGTCTTCCGGACTTTTACTCGACTGCAATTGGCATCGTTACAACCCGGATTGCCGCCGACTGAATTTGGCCGTCTGATGGCCCATAGCTACTCGCCCAACGGCGGCTGGTACGTCATGCTGGTTCCGGACGCCTACCAGGTGCCAGGTTCGGGCAAGGGCGCGACACATTTTTCTCCCTACTCTTACGACCGGCACGTGCCACTGGGCTTCTATGGGTCCGTGTTCACTGCGGAAACGTTTCGCGGGCGGGTGCAACCGGTCGATATCGCGGCGACATTGGCCGCGCTGCTCGATGTGAATCAACCCTCTGCCAGCATCGGCCACATTTTGACGCAGGCGATCCATCCGGAGGTGGAGGTGAAACCCAGGCGCGAGTCGCTGCGACGAAAGAAACACGAGGAAACATCGCGACCGCCGCGAGCGACAACGCCCGCGACCAAGACCGCACCCCGGGCAACATCGCGAACATCGGGAAACACTTCAACTCCTGCCGCAGCAACCCCATCGGCGACACAGACTGCGCCAGCAAGCCCCGGTCAGCGACCATGACTTCCAGCGCGAAGCCGGATTTGCGAGTGAGGTTCTGCGGCATCGAACTGCGGAACCCAGTCATCGCCGCCAGCGGCACCTTTGGCTATGGCGTGGAATTTGAAGACATCGTGGCGCTGAATGCCATTGGCGCGTTTGTGACGAAAGGGCTTTCCAGGGAGCCGATGCCGGGCAATCCCCCGCCGCGAATTGTCGAGACGGCAGCCGGCATGCTGAACGCCATTGGATTGCAAAACATGGGCGCCGCAGCGTTCATTGAGCAGAAGCTGCCAGCCATTCAGAAACTTCCCTGCCCCGCAATCGTGAACGTCTTCGGTGGATCCATTGGGGACCTTTGTGCGGTGATCGAGTCTCTGAATACCGTCGAAGGCATCGTCGCCTATGAGCTGAACGCGTCCTGCCCGAACACCGAGCGTGGCGGCATGGTCTTCGGCACCGACGCTTCGGCGCTGTACGAACTGGTATTGCGCGCGAAGCCGCTGGCTCGCAGGCCGCTCATCGTCAAGCTTTCGCCCAACGTGACCAGCATCGCGGACATGGCACGCGCGGCGGCCGACGCTGGAGCCGATGCGCTTTCCCTGGTCAATACGTTTCTCGGAATTGCGATCGACGCGAAAACGCGGCGTCCCCGCCTCGCCAACATTACCGGCGGACTTTCCGGACCAGCCATCAAGCCGCTGGCATTGCGCATGGTCTATCAGGCCTCGCGCGCGGTTTCGATTCCCGTGCTGGGCATGGGCGGGATAACGACAACGGAAGACGCGATCGAATTTATGCTGGCGGGAGCCGCTGCGATCCAGGTTGGCACCGCCAGCTATGCGGACCCGCGCGCCGCGGAACGCATCGCCAGCGGGTTGCGGGACTGGTGTCAACGCCACCGCATCGACAAGCTTGCCAGTCTAACCGGCGCGATGGACCTGACACCCGGTTTGATTCCCTAGGTCGGCTTTCGCATTGGCGTACCATAAACGATGCACAATGGCGCTACTTTTCAGCCATGCAAATCCGCACAAAGCTGCGCCCGGTGGACTGTAACAAGCGGAAATCAGTTCTGCTTGACCACATGCACTATAAGGCGCATTTTTCGGTGGCCGAGGCCGCAGAACTTTCCGCACTTCCCCTTGAAGTCGCCGGTCTTTGTCGGAGTGACCTCTACCTCCGTCACTTTGCTTTTCTTCATGACGCCGTTGATGCCAAGCCCGGGGACTTCCAGGCTATGCTCGACATCGTCCGACGTCAGTTCCAGCCTCACGGTCTGGTCTTTTTGTAGCGTTATTTCGGCCGGGATAAACTTGTACTTTTTCGCCTGGATGACGATTGTGCGCACCGGTCGCGCCGTGGACGGCGAGGCTGGAGAAGTATTTTCTTGCGCCATCAAGGGCCATCCCACCAATGCCGCCATGAAGACGACGACAAGTTTCATTCCAGCGAACTTCATTCGATCTCTCTCCCCATCCAATGCATTGAACTCGATGGACCTTTGTTCTTGCGGCGACATGCGCTCAGGTCTTTGATGCAACTGGCCGCGCGATTTCGCGCGTCCTCATGTTGTTATTTGCAACGGCGCAGCCCAGTAACGCAATGCGGAACCGACCGCATTCTTCGCGATCGACATGGTTGGACGTTAGGAAAGACAATCTGTACTCAATTGAAAAACCCGCACGAAAAGGATTCGTGCGTATCGAAGTGAAATACCCCCCAGAATCAGCCTGATTTCCCGGCCCGTTCGGCGGCTGCGATGCGTTCTTCCGCCTCGCGGATGACGCGATTGGCCTCATCGTAGAGCCGGGCCTCATCGCCTGCGTCATTCCACATCTTCTGGCCGCGTTCCAACTGCTGGCGCGCCTCAGGGACATTGATTTCGCCCGGTGGAAGCGCGCTTTCGGCAAGAATGGTCACCCGGTCCGGCAACACTTCAACAAAACCCTGCGCGACAAATAGCTGTCGATCGCCAACGTCGCCGCCACGCATTGTCACTTCGCCCGGACCAAGTTCGGCCAGCAGCGGCGCGTGTGCATACAGCACCTCCAGGTAGCCGGAGGCCGAAGGTAAGGACACGGAGTCCGCCGTCCCGTCGATGAATATCTTCTCCGGCGTTACCAGCCGGACACGAATTGAATTGTTTTCCGCCATCGATTCCGAGCGCCCTTATGCCGTCTGCTGCATCTTACCGGCTGCTTCCAGAACTTCGTCGATATCGCCCTTCATGTAAAAAGCCTGCTCCGGCACGTCGTCATGCTTTCCGTCGATGACTTCTTTGAAGCTGCGGACCGTATCGGCCACCTTTACATATCGGCCCTGGATGCCGGTGAACTGCTCTGCAACGTGAAATGGCTGCGAAAGAAACTTCTGCACTTTGCGCGCGCGCATGACGGTCACTTTGTCTTCTTCCGACAGTTCATCGATTCCAAGGATTGCAATGATGTCCTGCAGGTCCTTATAGCGCTGCAAAATCCGCTTCACGCCCTGGGCGACATCGTAGTGTTCCTGGCCGACAATGCGCGGCGTCAGAATGCGCGACGTAGAGGCCAATGGATCGACAGCGGGATAGATGCCGAGCTCCGACAGCGGACGCGACAGCACGGTGGTTGCATCCAGATGAGCGAAGGTGGTCGCTGGAGCAGGATCGGTCAAATCGTCCGCAGGCACGTAGACCGCCTGCACCGAGGTGATGGAGCCGTTCTTGGTGGACGTGATGCGCTCTTGCAGCTCGCCCATTTCCGTTGCCAGGTTCGGCTGATAGCCGACAGCGGAAGGCATGCGCCCCAGCAGCGTCGAGACTTCCGATCCGGCCTGCGTAAAGCGGAAAATGTTGTCGATGAACAGCAGCGTGTCCGAGCCTTCTTCATCGCGGAAGTATTCGGCCACTGTCAATGCGGTCAACGCCACGCGCAAACGCGCTCCGGGCGGCTCGGTCATCTGTCCATAGATCAATGCAGCTTTCGATTTTTCCGGTTGTTTCAAGTCGATGACGCCGGATTCCTGAAACTCCAGCCAAAGATCGTTGCCTTCGCGGGTGCGCTCGCCGACGCCGGCAAATACGGAAAAACCGCCGTGCTGGGACGCGACATTGTTGATCAATTCCTGAATGACGACGGTCTTGCCGACGCCTGCGCCGCCGAACAGGCCTGTCTTGCCGCCTTTCAAAAAGGGCTGGATCAGGTCGATGACCTTGATGCCGGTTTCGAACATTTCTTCCCGTGTCGACTGTTCGTCGAATGCGGGGGCCGACCGGTGAATCGGGCGACGCTCTTTGGCATCGACTGGGCCCAGCTCGTCCACGGGCTGCCCGATTACGTTCAATACCCGGCCCAGCGTGGCGCGCCCAACCGGAACAGTGATGGGGCCGCCGAGATCGAGCGCCTTCATGCCGCGCACCATTCCTTCCGTCGCTTCCATTGCGATGCAGCGCACGCGGCCTTCGCCAAGATGCTGCTGAACTTCCACGATGACGTCGAGCGGTGTCGGTACGTCGAATCCTTCGCTGGTCACCCGCAACGCCTGATAAATGGGCGGTATCGTCGCTTCGTCAAACTGTACGTCGACGGCGGGCCCTGCAACTTTGATGATGCGTCCAATATTGTCTGCCATGATCCGTTATCCAAATCCTTTGCGCCTGCTTGTAAATTCCGTTGGTCTTGCAATAGTAACTGTGCCTAAATCGCGGCCGCGCCACTGACAATCTCGATGATCTCTTTCGTAATTGCAGCCTGGCGCAGCCGGTTCATGGTCAAGGTGTACGCGTCGATCATGTCGGAAGCATTGTTGGTGGCCGCATCCATGGCCGTCATGCGCGCCGCGTGCTCCGCCGCCACCGACTCCAGCATGGCGTGAAACAGTTGCGTGGCAATATAGCGCGGCAACAACGCCCCCATCAACTCGCTGGGCGGCTGCTCGTAGATGTAATCTACCTGCGCGGTGCCAAATTTACTGGCTTCCTCGTCGGCTTGCCGGGTGTCCTCCGCCTTCAGGCTGACGCCGGCGCTCTGCGCCGCCCTGGCAATCTCCTCGCGCTGCTCCCGCTCCAACTCGACAGCGCCCGCGATGTCCGGCTTGCCGACTTCAACAATCGGCAGAATCCGTTCCACGACGATGCGCTGAGAAATCACAGACTGAAATTCGTTGAACACCAGATAGACCGCGTCCGTTTCCTGGGAAGCGTACCGTTCAACCAAAATATGGGCGAGGTCCGCTGCCTTTTCAAAGGTCAGGTTGTCGAGCATTCCCGCATGTTCCCCGGTAATCTCCACGCGCGCCCCGCGATTGCGCGGCTGCGGGCCTTGCGCAAACCGCCCGTCCCCTGCAAGGGACGCCGGCGCATAACTGCGCCGTAAAACACCGATCCCTTTGCGTCCCACAATTTCCAAATCGACGTCCACATCGGTCCGCTCGTCGATAAAGCGATGTGTCGCTTTCAACACGTTTGCGTTGAAAGCCCCGGCAAATCCCTTATCGCCCGTTACCATCACCACGGTGACGCGCTTTTCCGGGCGCGACTCCAACAAAGGATGCTTTGCCTCGCCGGTGTCTGGATCGTAGATATCGATGCGACGCACCAACGATGCCAGCACGCTGGCGATCATCCTGGCATACGGGCGTGCCGCAAACGCGCGCTCCTGCGAGCGGCGCAGCTTTGCCGCCGCCACCATCTTCATGGCTTTGGTGATCTGCCGCGTATTTTTTACGCTGCGGATGCGGCGTCGTAGATCGAGAACATTCGCCATCGATTACGTTTGCTTCCCTGCTGCCACTTCGGCCTGCGCCTGCTCATCCCGCTTGTGACTTTCCGCCGGGGCCGCTTTCTTGGCCTCGATATTTGCCTCGGGAGTGTCTGCAAAGAAATTCTGCTTATACTCCTTGATGGCCGCGTTCAGTCTCTTCTTCAAATCGTCGTCCAACGCCTTCTTGGTCGCGATGTCGTTCAAAACTGCCGACTGCGCAGATTCCATATATGGATAAAATCCATTTTCGAACGCGCCCACATAGTCAACCTTCACATCATCCAGAAAACCATTGGTTCCGGCATAGAGGATCGCCACTTGCTTTTCCATCGTCAACGGTTGGAACTGCGGCTGCTTCAACAGTTCTGTCAAACGTTGCCCGCGATTCAACTGGTTCAGGGTCGCTTTGTCCAGGTCGCTGCCGAACTGTGCAAACGCCGCCAGTTCGCGATACTGCGCCAGGTCGAGTTTCAGCGTCGCGCCCACTTGTTTGGTCGCTTTGGCTGCCGCCGAGAAACCGACGCGGCTGACCGACAGACCGACGTTTACCGCGGGGCGAATTCCGGAATTGAACAGGTCCGTCTCCAGAAAAATCTGGCCGTCCGTAATGGAAATCACGTTGGTGGGAATGTAGGCCGAGACATCGCCCGCCTGCGTTTCAATAATGGGTAGAGCGGTCAAAGAGCCGCCGCCCAGCTTGTCGCTCAACTTGGAGGAACGTTCCAGGAGTCGCGAGTGAAGATAGAACACATCGCCCGGATAGGCTTCGCGTCCTGGCGGACGGCGGAGCAACAGAGAAATTTCGCGATAGGAAACCGCGTGCTTGGACAGATCGTCGTAGATCACCAGCGCGTGACGTCCGGAGTCGCGAAAGAATTCGCCAATCGCAGTGGCCGCATAGGGCGCGATATATTGCATCGGCGCCGGCTCGGAAGCCGAAGCCACCACGACGATGGTGTAGGCCATCGCGCCATGATCGGTCAACGTCTGCACCACCTGTGCCACCGACGAGCGCTTCTGTCCGATCGCGCAATACACGCAGATCAAATTGTTTTTCGCGTTGTTGATGATGGTATCGAGCACGACAGCGGTTTTGCCGGTCTGGCGGTCGCCAATCAGCAGTTCGCGCTGGCCGCGGCCAATCGGGATCATGGCGTCGATCGCTTTGATGCCGGTCAACATCGGCTCCCGCACGGGCTGGCGATCGATAACGCCTGGAGCCAGCCGCTCCACAGGCAAGGACCGATCGGTAGCGATGGGCCCCTTATCGTCGATGGGTTGGCCGAGAGCATTCACCACGCGGCCAATCATCGCGTTGCCCACCGGTACGCTCATGATCTTGCCGGTGCGCTTCACCTGGTTGCCTTCGCTGATCTCGGTGTAATCGCCCATCAGCACTGCGCCGACCTGGTCTTCATCCAGGTTCATCGCCAGTCCGCCGACCCCATGGGGAAACTCCAGCATCTCACCGGCCATCACTTTGTCCAGGCCATGGATGCGGGCGATCCCATCGCCGAGCGAGATGATCGTGCCCACTTCGTCGACGCGAACGCGCGACTCGAAGTTTTCAATTTGCTCCCGAAGTAACTGCGAAATTTCGTCTGCTTTGATCTGCGCCATTCTGCTTCCAGTTCAGGTCCTAAATAGTGAGTTGGTCAATCTGCCATCATCTTTTCGCGCAGCTCTTCCAGCCTGCCGCGAACGGAGCCATCGTAAACAGTATCGCCGATGCGCAAGACCACGCCCCCCAGCAGCGATGCATCCTGCCTGTAGATGGGGCGAATCTCAAGCCCAGCCAAGACCGCCGCTTTGGCTTCAATCTTCGATCTTTCTTCCGGATTCAGTTCGCGAACGCTGGTAATTTCCGCTTCGCCGATATGCAGCCGCCGATTGATTTCATTTCGATAGTCCGTGGAGATCGACTCTACCGCATGAATGCGATCGTTCCGCAACAGCAGCGCCACAAAATTACGCACCTGCTTCAACATGCCGAGACGCGGAACCATTGCGTCCAAGACCTTCAATTTTGTGTCGAGCAGGATGGAAGGATTTTGAAAGACTTCCCGCAGTTGCCGGCTGTCGGTCCAAGTTGTCTGAAAATCCTGAAGCTGGCGGTCGATTTCCTTGGTATCCAGTTTGTCGGCCAAGACAACATCGGCCAGGGCGCGGGCATATTGCAGCGAAAATGCGTCCATCAATTCACCCCGCCACTTCGACGTTCCCGATCCAGGTCCACCAGAAAGCTTTCCACCAGCGCGCGGTCCGCTTCCGCCGTCAGCGCAATTTTATGTTTGGCGCGTTCAATCGCCAGCTCCGCGGTCAAGCGTGTGAGTTGGGTAAGTGCCTTGCCGCTGGCTGCCTCAATTTCCTGGGCAGACGAGTCCAGAATCGACTGCTTCTCCTGCTCCAGCGAGGCACGAAGCTGGCCCTCTCTCGCCAATGCTTCCTGCTGTGCCTGCGTTTTGATGGCGTCAATTTCAGTGTCCAAGCGCGCCAGCCGTTCTTCCACGCCGGCCAGGCGCCGGTTCGCGTCCTCCGTCACCGTGCGCGCTTGCTGCAACTGGTTCTGAATCCGTTCTGTCCGGGCACGCAATGTTTTGGGCAAAAGCTGCGCCAGAAACCAGACAATGAAACCCATCACGATCAGGAAGTTGAGAATCTCGAACGAACGTGAAGTCGCTTCGACGGACAGGCCGAACATGCGCGCCAGCGTTTGCACCATTGGTGAATGCCGATAGACATTCACCCCGTCTTCAGCTTCGGGGTTGTCGATCTTTTTCCGCTGAATCTCTTCGTTGCGCTGTGGCCGATGCTTGACTTGCGCGGTTGTCATCGAACCTTGCGCGGGAGCGGCGCTTTGCGCAGTCGAGCCTGCAAAGGCGGCATGGGCACGAGGCGCGGCGAACGACAGCAGAAACAATCCGCAGAAGGCAAGTACAAAAGCGTGCAGCCCCGGCAATTGCAGAACGCGTAAACGTAACGTCGCGGGAGGAGAGATCATCCAGCTTGCTCCTGCGATGTCGGCTCCTGGGAGGCTGCTGTTCCAGCAGGCAAAATGCGCTTCAAAATTTCCGCGGAAAGCTCACCAATCAATCCGTCCAGTTCCCGTCTCGCCACCAGCATACTTTCTTCAATGGCGGCCTTGGCTGCCGCAGTGCGTTCCTGTGCGGCTGCTCGCGCCTGGGCCAGCGCAAGCTCCGATTCCACATGGATCTTCTCCAGATGTTCGTGGAGTTCGCGGAAGATTTCCGCCCGCGCCGCTCGCAAACGCTCTTCGTACTCCGTCGTCTTCCGTTCGGCGGCGGCAACGGCAGCGGCCGCGTTTTCAATGGCCCCCTGCGTCTTTGAGTAACGTTCCCGCAGGACCTTCGTCAAAGGAGTGTGGATCAGAAAACGGTACGCCGCCAGTGTGACCAAAAACAGGACCATGGTCGGCACGGCGCCGAGCACAAGTCCTCCAAGCTGTTGTAACAGGTCACTCATTGTAGAACGTGGTTTCAGATTCGCCAGCAGTGGAACGACGCGGGAACCTTATGGATTCATTGTTGGTCGATTGTTGATGGAACACTCAGTTGTAACAAAGGGCTCGCCGGGGTGTCAAACCGGCGAAGAGGGAAATCCTGTCGCATTTCATGCGCCAGGTTCATTCTTTCATGGGAATCGCGCGGACGGGATTCATTACCTATCGGGCCTTCCATTCTGCCGCCGATTTTTATGTCTGGATTGCGCCCGAGCAAGCTTTCAATCGAGATTTCTTCCATGAAACCAAAGTTCTCTCCGTTTCAAAAGAGAAATTCCCACTGGCAGGGAGAAATTCGGGAAACTGGCGGTTGACTTCCTGGGCTGGAGGCCTACACTGAGGGGTAACAGCCTTGGACCTAGTCCTAGGTCCGGCAAGCCGGGCGCCCAGAATAGTAGCCCAACATTCGGGTGCCCGGTCTGCTCAATCCACTTTCCATCCCACTCGAACAAATGAACCGTCCCGAATCAAGCGCGCCAATATTTACGATATTTCCCCAGCAGCGAGGCCGGCCCTTGCACATGCAGGCGCGCGGTGTCGTCTTGAAATGTTCTGTTTGAGACGATTCCTCCAGCATCGAGCGCCGCCAGCACTCGGCCTTCGCTCTGCGGGACCGTCATGTCTCGATCTTCCAGCGGATCGGACTCCAATGCCTTATCCAGCGCGGTCAGCAGCGCATCCATCCCTGTTTTGGCGCGGGCAGAAACCGTGATCGCCTCGTTGCTCTTCGCCCTTTCCTCTTCCGGCAGCAAATCGATTTTGTTCATCACCTCAATACGAGGCTTCTTGTCGACTTCCAGTTCGCGCAAGATTTTTTCCACTTCCTGGCGATGAATCTCGATCGACGGACTGGAGGCGTCCATCACGTGGATCAATACTTCGGCGGTCTGCACCTCTTCCAGCGTGGCGCGAAACGCCTTCACCAGGGTCGGCGGCAGGGCGCGAATGAATCCCACGGTATCAGCTAGCAAAATCCGTCGCCGCGATGGCAATGCAATCAGGTGCAGCTTCGGGTCGAGTGTCGCAAACAGTCGCGAAGACTCCAACTGTCCAGCCTGCGTCAAGGCATTGAACAACGTACTTTTCCCCGCATTCGTGTAGCCCACCAGCGCCACTGTCGGCACCGGGACAGAGGTGCGTCGTTGC
>JAJYVR010000042.1 GCA_021791935.1 Acidobacteriota bacterium | reverse complement strand
CGAGGTCTGCTGTCCTACTCCCGTACTTCACGTTTGGCCCTTCGTCCCGCTTCAGGCGGAACTACTATGGCCGCTGCTGACTTCTGGCGATCCTTACCAGCGCCTCGCGACGCCGGTAGCCCAAGGGCGAACCGCCAGACATCCCCGGGTATTGCGCACTCACCTTCACGCTTATGCCTGTCGGATCTACGTCATGGCGTTCCGTGCAAGTATCGGGCTTTGCATCTAATGGCCTGCTCACCCCGCCATGCCGCCTCTATCCGCTTCCTGTTCGTCAGGCCAGCGCTTTGCCTACAGTTTCCTCCAGATTCCGCCTCGCGACGGACACCCTTGCCGTTCAGCTAACACTTCCCCTTGCCGGGTGTGTACCGAATTATCGCTTTATTTGCTCTGTAGATCGCTTTTGGAAGAGCTTGGCCCCATGCCGGAAGGGCTTCCCATGCTGATGGAGAAAGCCTATGCGGGCAATGAAACGCGGCAGCCGGTACTCGATCCAGGCATGATTCCCGTGGTTCCACCCAAATCCAACCGGCCCGATCCGTAGGAATACGACCGCGAACCCTACAAAAAACGCAACGAAGTAGAGCGGCTTTTCCGCAGACTGAAGGGATTCCGCCGCATCTTCTCCAGATTCGAGAAGCTGGATGTCGTCTTCCTCGGATTCATCAATTTCGTCTTGATCGTCGAAGCTCTCAGATAGTGTGAACAGGACCTAGTTTGAAACAGGTAGCGCTGGAGCCCGACTGGACGTAGGCTGGTATGGTATGCCGCGTTCGGGTCCGATGACGTTGTCGTTTCCTCCGTTTGCAGGGATGGTCCGCAAGATCGTCCTGGCGACGGTCGCGATCTTCTTTTGCCTGCTGTTGTTGCGCTGGATCGCTCCGGCGATCGCCGTCGAGATTTTTGCGGTGGGGGCGCTGACGCCAACGATGGCGGTGCATGGGGCCGTCTGGCAACTGGTCACGTACAGTTTTTTGAGCGGCGGAATTCTGCAGATTGCCTTCGACATGCTGTCGCTGTGGTTTATGGGCTCCTACCTGGAGACGACCTACGGGACGCAATGGCTGACGGAGATTTACTTTTTCTCTGTGGTGGGAGCGGCGCTGACGACGATTGCCGTCTCCTACACGCACGTCTTTCACATGTCGCCCACCCAGACCATGGACGGCGCGCTGGGAGGCATTTTTGGCCTGCTGGCGGCATGGGCGGTGCTGATGGGCGACCAGAAATTTCTGATGTTTCCATTTCCCATTTCCATCCGCGCAAAATATCTGGCGATCGTCTTCATCCTGATCGCGCTGGCTGGCGTGCTCCAGGGGCCGAGCGGTTTTCTGTCCTTGGGATCTCTGGGGGGCGCGCTGTTCGGATACATCTACATCAAGGCGGCCCCGCGGCGCGGGTACGCTTTTGCGGCGACGGAGCGGGCCTTCTCGCTGCGCAATGGATACTACCGATGGAAGCGGCGACGCGCGGCGCGCAAGTTTGAAGTCTACATGCGCAAGCATGACCGCACTGTGAAGTTCGACGGGCAGGGACGATATATCGACCCCGATGGCAAAAAGGATCCGACGGACAAACGCTGGATGAACTGATCGCACGAGAGCATTACACGGCGACGGTGAAGGTGTCGCCGCTGCGCTCGACGGCGCGATAGAGGGTATCGCGCTCGACGGGAACGCGTCCGGCTTCTGCGATGAGGCGGACCAGGTCGGCGCGGCGCATGCCCTGCGGAGTTTCGGCACCGGCGTCGTGATAAATCTTCTCTTCGACGACGGTGCCGTCGATGTCGTCCGCGCCGAAGCGCAAGGCGATCTGCGCGATCTTGGCGGTCATCATCTGCCAGTAGGCCTTGATGTGGCCGAAGTTGTCGAGCATGAGGCGGCCGACGGCAATCTGGCGAATGTCCGTCATCCCGCTGGTGCGCGGCAGGTGGTCGAGCGCGGTGTTGTCGGGATGAAACGCCAGCGGAATGAAGGTCTGAAAGCCGCCAGTCTCATCCTGCAGCGCGCGCAAGCGCAGCAGGTGATCGACGCGGTCCTCGTCATTTTCGACGTGGCCGTAGAGCATGGTGGCGTTGGAGCGAAGCCCAAGCTGGTGCGCGATGCGCGCCGTCTCCAGCCATTCGCCGCCGTCGATTTTGTGGTCGCAGATAATGTGCCGCACGCGGTCGGCAAAGATTTCCGCGCCGCCGCCGGGCATGGAATCGACGCCCGCGTCTTTCAATTTTTGAATGGTCTCGCGGATGCTCAATTTGGAACGTTTCGCGAGGTAGGCAATCTCCACCATGGTGAAGGCCTTGATGTGGACCTTGGGAAAGCGCTGCTTCAGGCCGTGGATGAGGTCGAGGAAATATTCGAACTGCAGATCGGGATGGAGACCGCCGACCAGGTGAAACTCCGTGACAGCTTCTGAGTAGCCTTCGGCGGCGCGCTGCCACGCTTCTTCCAGGGCCATGGTGTAGGCGCCGGGCGCGTCCTTCCTTCGTCCAAAAGCGCACAGGCGGCAGGCGGCGACGCAGACATTGGTGGGATTGATATGGCGATTGACATTGAAGTAGGCGATGTCGCCGTGCATCTTTTCGCGGACCCAGTTCGCCAGCCAGCCCACAGCGAGAATGTCCGGCGAACGGTAGAGGGCGAGGCCATCGTCAAAGCTGAGACGCTGGCCGGCGAAAACTTTTTCGGCAATGGGGGCCAGACGCGCGTCGTCGGTCTGGAAGGAATGGCGGGATTTCTTGACTGCTTCCACAATGGGGCCCCTGCGGGTATGATAGCCGACCGGTTGGGCGCGAACAACTGAGAGCCTGAGGCAGACGGGGTTCGACCGTACGGAGATGCCGGCCGCGGAAAAATCGTCGCCGGGGAAAGATGGATCGCGAGGGTATTTCCGTTCCGGTTGCGACGGTGCTGTTAGGCTGAGACAGGAACCATTGCCGATGCCCATGCGTGCTTGTACTGTGCCTGAACGTCTTGCCTTTGCGGTGCCCATTTTCTGCATCCTTTTCAGCCTATTGGCGCACGGCGCGACCGCTACGCCGGCCGCGGCACCGGGTCGGTTCCCTGCCATTGAGGCGAGGAGCCTGGATGGCGCCCATCTGAATCTGCCGGCAAATTTTTCCGGTCAGATGGACCTGGTCGTGATTTCATTCGCTCGCGAGCAGCAGCCGGAGGTGGACAGCTGGATTCCGGCGGCGCGGCAGATACAGTCCGCTCACAGCAAGTTCCGCTATTACGAATTGCCGACCATGTCGTGGGAGAACCTGCTGTATCGCTGGTGGTTCAATGGGGCCCTGCGCAGCAATACCACGGACAAGGACCTGCGCAGCCGGATCCTGACAGCGTATGTGAATAAGCGCGCCTTCAAGAAGTCGTTGCAGATCGCAAATGAAAAGCGGGTGGTCGCCATCCTGGTAGACCGGAAGGGGCGGGTCTATTGGCGGGCGGATGGGCCGTATACGGACCAGGACATGGCCGCGATCTTGTCGGTGCTGGCGGCGAACGGAGAATAGGCAGGGCCGGATATTCGGTCCAGAGAGGACCCGCTGCATTTGCGAGGCGGAGTTCGTCTGGATGCCGGTTGCAGCAATCGAAACCTGGAAGGATGGGGTGTTTTACGGCACCCTTCAGCTCCGATCAGGGCAGGCCAGAAGTTGTGCCCCGATACAAGACCATTGGCGCAAACAGTTCCAGCATGGGGCGCCCAGATTTCAAGCACCCGCGAGAGATCCTTCGCTGCGCTCAGGATGACAAAAGTTTCTCACTCCCAACCTTCACATTCTCACTCCCAACCTTCGCATAGGACGCGAAGGATGGGGCACGGAAATTTTTCAGGGGAAACTGCAGGTCCATCAACTTCGGTCGGGATGACAGTTTGTTGTTAGAGCAGGTCTTTTTCCATTTGCCAGGCATCGATCTTGTGCAGGTAATACCGCGGGATGCGGCGGACGGCGCGAAATCCCAAACGCCGATAGAAGGAAACCGCCGCGGTGTTTTCGACGGAAACATGCAGGTGGAGGCTGCTTGCTCCCCACGCGCGCGCATGATCTTCCAAGGTTCGATAGAGCGCGCCGCCGATCGTTTCTCCGCGAAACTGGGGCAAGACCTCAATGGTGACGAGTTCTCCGTAGCGCGCATCCTGGCGGGTGCGACGCCGCCGCTCAAGCGCGGCAAATCCAACGATGACGCCGGACCGTTCCGCAACCAGGACCACGATGGCGGAGGTTGACAGCAGAAATGCGATCTCTTCGCGAGGATAGGCGATGCCGGGCGGAAAGCAGAGGGCATCGATGGCCGCCAGCGCATCCAGGTCCGGCATGACTGCCGGACGGATGACGAACGAAGGGGCGAGCGGCGGTTTCATGATCGAGAACGGTGGCGGGGCACGGCTATAACATTTTCGGTCAGGATCTTTACGGTTGGGAAGCGGGTCCTTGTCTCCCACCCTTTGCGCACAGGACGCACAAAGGATGAGGCACCCGAAGTATTGTCAACACTTGAGCTAAATCCGCTTTAGAAGCTGGCGGCGGTCATCCGCGCCGGTTGTTCCGCGACGACGCCGTGGAGCAAGGTCGCCGCCAGCAGGCGACCGTTGGATGAATCCACAATGTGGGTGCGCCAGCCGGGATCCCAATAGCTCCAATGGCTGGCCGTTGCATCGATGCCGAAGACAAGGTCGGAGTCGTAGGAGGTGGCGACGACGCGCTGCAACTGAGGATCGTACCGGAGGCCGCTGATGTCGTTGGTGGGAACATCGACAGGCTGCCAGGTTTGCCCTCGATTGTCGCTGAAGGCGACACCCAGGCGGCCGCCGACCCAGAGGTTGCCATTGGCATCCACGGCAACGTAACGGACGTGACGCCAATGAATGGGGAGTGTCGGCGATTGCCAGGTTCTTGCCTGGTCGGAAGAGAAATAGAGAGCGGTTTGCGCGTTCGCGAACACGGAACTGCCGCGGGCGGCAACGTCGTAAAAGGGGACCGCCGGTGGCATCACCCAGAAACTCGAATGGCCGTTGCCGCCAGGCCCCGGCTGGAGCGCAGCGCGACGCCAAAGAAAGGTGTTTCCACTGCTGGAATAGAGGCCGTCCGCGGTGGCGGCATACCACTTGCCGCCAGCAAAGGCGACGGAGTGGACTGCGCCTTCAATTTTTCCGTCGGGAACGTCGACGAACTCCGTCGTGTAGGTCACACGATGCTTCTTGTCGACGTGTCGAATTTTGCGGGGGATTTCCCTGACCCGGTCGTCGGCACTCTGCCACTGAGCGCCGCGTAAACGGTAGATGCCGTGGCTGGCGCCCGCCAACAGAACGCCTCCTGAAGACATGGCAAGCGAAAAGACATCGTTATCGTTCAGGCCGAGGTTGAGTTGGCCCCAGACCTGGCCGCCATCTTTGGAAACGAAGACCCCGCCAAAGCGTTTCCCGTTCAAGACACCGACATAGAGCGTGTCCGAGGCTGTGGGGTCGCCAACCATGGCAGAAACCTGGCGCTCGGAAAAGCCTCGATTGTCGTCGTGAAAGCTGACCGAGCCATCGCCACTCTCAAGGACGCCGCTACGGTCCGTGGCCATTAAGATATGTTGCGAATTTTTGGGATCGACGTAAATATCGTTGACGATGATGTCGTTCGGGGTCATCAATGCCCAATTTTTGCCAGCGTCCAGGGTGCGGTAGAGACCTTCCGTGGTCCCGGCGTAGACAATGTTGGGATTGTTCGGGTCCTGCATCAAGACGCGTGTGCGGCGGGCGGCGGTTGGAATGCCCTGGACCTTATGGAAGTTTGCGCCGCCATCCAGGCTCTTGTAAATTCCTGAACACGCGCTGGCGTAGACGGTGTCAGGCGCCGTGGGATCGATGACGATGGAGAACACATCGGAGTCGACAATCAGGCCCTGCTTGATGCTCTGCCAGGTACGACCGCCGTCCAGGGTCTTCCAGGGCAAATGCCAGGTGCCGACGTAGACGATCATGGCGTGGTCAGGATCGATGGCAACGGATTCCACTTCATGAATTTCCGAGCTTCCCAAGGGGCTGATCAAGCTCCAGTGCAGTCCATCGTCTTCGCTGCGATAAACGCCCGTCAACGTGCCGGCGATCCAGACCCTTGGATTGGAGCGGGACTGGGCCAAAGCGCGGACAGACTGACCCCGCATGCCCGCCACGGGCGTCCAGCGATGGCCTGCGTCCTCGCTGAGAAAAATGCCGCCGCCAGGCTGGTCGAATCTCCACGCGCCCACCAGGACGCGCCGTGGATTCGATGCATCAAAGACGATATGGTCGACGACCAGGGAATCGGAGTCGGAGATCTTGCTCAAGCGGGTCCACCGTCGAGCGTCGTCCGACTGATACACCCAACTGTTTGTGGTGCCGAGAAGGACACGGGAAGGGTTTGCCGGGCTGTAGGCAAAGCTGCGGGCGTCGCCGCCATAGGGGCCGATGCTCCGCCACTGCCGCGCGGCTGCGCCCGTCCCAGAAAGACCGAACAGGCCCAGGACAATTGCTGTAATGGCGGGGAAGATTCGTTTCATGGTTGCGATCCATCCATGTGTATCGCCCTGAAGGTTGAGAGAGAAGCGAAATTCACCCGCAGGATGCCCGGCTGGCCTGGATTGCGTGCCGAATCGAGAATACTCGATTCGGCACTGGAATGAAAAGGGCCAGCCGGGTATCTAGCCGGCCGGCCCTGAACAAGGTTCCGTCAATCGTTATTGATTGGCAGGAGCCGCAGTGGTTGCACCTGTCGTCTTGCGGCGACGGTGACGGTGCGGAGCTTTGGACGTTGCACGGCCGTGTCCGTAGGCATTCTTCGAAGCCTTGATGGCGGAAGTATCCACGGGAGTTGTGCCCTGCACATCGTTGTCGAAGGTTGCGCCCGACGGAACCAGGTAATTCTGGACGGTGTCGGAACCGGCGTTTCCGGTGCGGACATCGATGCGGGAAGGATCGATTCCCTTCTCGTTGACCAGATATGCCTTGGTGTTGACAGCACGCTCCGCAGCCTGCTTGTCGGCATGCTTCTCGTTGGGAGCACTGCTGCCGACCAGGACTGCCTTGGCATCGGCGCTGCGCTGGAGGTTCAGGGCAACATCGTCCAGGCAAGCCTTGGCTTCGTTGTCGACGCGGACTGGGCGGCGCTTGTCGCGGCCGAAGCTGATCGAGCACAGGGTCTCGGTCTTCGGCGGCGGCGGCGGCGGCGGCGCATTGATCGTCACGTCCGTGGTGGAGGATGCGGTTTGACCCTTATCGTCGGTCACATTGCAGGTGACGGTGACGACGCCGGGAGCAGCGCCGGTCGTGTTCAGGGTTGCGGTGGTGTTGGAGCCGCTGACCTGACCGGACGAAGCGCTGTAGCTGTAGGTAAGAGGACGATTCTGCGGGCTAACCCCATGGGCGGTGATGGTGGAGGAATCGCCGGGATTGAGCGTGGTCGGGTTCGCCTCGCAACTGATGGTTGGCGGCTCAAACTGCTTGACCGTGAAAGTGGCGTTGGCGTCTGCCGATTGGCCGGCCTTATTTCCTTCGGTCACGTGACCGGTGACGGTGTAGGTGCCGGGAGCGAGATCGGCGGTATCGACGGTGGCGGTGTTCGAAGTCCCGCTGATCTTGCCGCCAGTGGAGGTCCAGGTATAGGTGGGCGTCTTCTTGGGGTTCAAGTTGGTCGCGTTGCCGGACACCGTAATCGGATCGCCCGGATAGACTTCTGAAGGGCTAAGCGAAACGGTATAGGCGACCGGTGGAGGAGGAAGAATGCTGCCGATATGGTAGACCAAACCGGTGCTCAACTGCGCCGCATTGATATTGGCGCGCCCCCCGATGATGCCGACGCCAATGGCGTTGGGGTCGGTGGTGGAATAGGCGGGCCGAAGGCCGTTGCGGAACGCGACTGGGGCACCGCCGGGCGGGTTGGGATCGGTAAAGGTGTTGGCTGGGCCGAAGGAAGCGTGCATGTATTGATAGTCGGCCTGGAAGACACGCCATGAGAGCTTATGCTGGAAGAAGGGAAGCGGAAAATCCATTCCGCCGCCGGCCGTCAAAGACACTCCCCAGCGATACGGGTTCACGAAATTGATGGGGCCAACTCCGTCGGAGTAGAAGCCGACATAGTTCGGGCCGCCAATACGCGTGGTACCGACCAAGCCATGCACGAATGGAGTGAAGCCATCTTGTTGTAGCGGAAACCGGGCGATGGGGCCGGCATTGATGGTGGTAAAGCCGTCGCCGGGACCGTCCGGATGGGAGGCCAGACCGGCCTCGACACCGAGGATCTTATTGAAGAAATATGCCCCGCTGCCGATGGCGCCGAGGTTCACGTCCTGATACCGCGACCCGTTGACAATGCCATGAGGCGCCAGGTAAGAGTAACCAAGGAAAATATCGACGCGCGACGGGTTGACTGTCGTAGACGGCGCGGGCGCATTGGGCGCAGTTGAACTTGACGAACTAGCTGCCTGCTGCGCCATCAGAGTCGTTCCCAGCCCTAACACGCAAACAGCCGCTATCCAGCGGCCCTTGGCGCGCAATTTTGAATGTTTCATCCCTATCTCCTCCGCAACTTTGTGTAAAAAAGCTAAATCGTGATTGTAAACTTCAAGCGCTTTGCTTCGTCCATTCCCAAGCGCTGGACAAGTGCCGATGCCTCGCGATCCAAACTTACGATTGCAACGGAAGCGATCTTAAGCCACAGGGATCTCTCGTTGATTCGGACGCAAGACTGAATCAAATGGCGGCCCCACTCTTATGGGAGCTACTACCAAAGTATACCAAGAGATACCGCAACTTCAAGAATTTCTGGAGACGATTCCCCAGTGTTATGGGCTGTTTCCTTATCGGACGGGGGTCAGTCATTCGAGGTTCAAGACTTTCCTTACCGTTCCGCGCTCCCGCAGGATCTTTTCCTGGAGCAGAGTGAGGGCATAGATCAGTTGTTCCGGTCGCGGCGGGCAACCGGGAACATAGACATCGACGGGAATGATCTGGTTGACCCCCTGGACGAGGGCATAGTTATTGAAAACTCCGCCGGAAGTGGCGCAGGCGCCCATGGAAATGACCCATTTGGGATCGGGCATCTGGTCGTAGAGCCGACGAATGACGGGGGCCATTTTATTGGATACGCGTCCGGCAATGACCATGAGGTCGGACTGGCGCGGGGAGGGTCGAAACACCTCGGCGCCGAAACGGGCAACATCGAAACGGGAGGCGCCCATGGACATCATTTCAATGGCGCAGCAGGCCAGGCCAAAGGTCATGGGCCAGATGGAGCTTTTGCGCACCCAGTTCAGCGCGGTATCGAGCGAGGTAAGGATGACTCCCTCATTCTGGTCATAACCGTAGTTGACCTCGCGCACTTTACGCTGATTCAATGCGCTGCTTTCGAGGTTTCCGAAAAGATAGCGATCTTTGAGGGCGGGTGTCTCTGCCATAGAAATTATTATCGACCATTTACAGTATCTCGCATTTTGCGCCAGAGAGCACCCTTGGGGAATCCAGCTTGGATGAAAACGCTCCCAGCGAAGATATAGATTCTGGAACCTTCAAGGCAGTCATCGCGATGCGATTCCTGCGGCAAAGCGCTGGCCTGCGTCGATCTGAAAGGGCAAAGCGCGTTTCCAAATGTCGTTGACCTAGAGGTACGCGACGATCTTCTTCCGGCGGACAACGCTCCGGGAAAGGCGACGGTGGCAGCCAAGCCGTAAGGTCCGGCGACTTGCCGTCGTGCAAGCGCCAATGCTAGACTCCGTAGTTCTTCCGAGATGCAGGGTTGAGCGGTCGCGTATGGGGCGGCTGGCCCCAGGGTCCGGTTAGGGTTTCGAGCGGAATTCGATTTCTGTCGGCACGTTGCGCGGCGTTTTTGAACAGGGGCCGCGAGAAAAAATCTCGGCCACAATGCCGCCGACAGAAACATCCGCTCCCGGAGAAGGCGTGGTTCCAGCCCCCGGAATTGCTGGGATCTCTGTGTGTTCGCGCACGAGCGTCCTTCTCCGGCATTGAAGTTCCTGGAGGACTGGCATGAAGACGTACCTGGGCAACGAGATTCGCAACCTGGCTTTTGTCGGCCATTCGCACTGCGGAAAAACCACACTGATTGAAGCCTTGCTGGCGACCGCCGGCACAATTCCAACCATGGGCAGCGTCGAGGATGGGACGGCGGTGACCGCCTACGACGAAGAGGAAGTCGCGCGGCGAGCGACGCTGGCGAACGCGGTCGCGTTCTGCGAGTGGAGCGGGGTGAAGATCAACCTGATCGATACTCCGGGCTTCAACATGTTTGTGCCGGAAGCGCGGGCGGCGATGCTGCCGGTGGAAGCGGTGGCGGTGGTTGTCGATGCGGTGGAGGGACCGCAGCCGATGACGCAGCGCGTGTGGGACTATGCGGAAGAATTCAAGCTGCCGCGCATTCTGGTCATCAACGGAATGGACCGCGAGCGCGCGAAACCGGACGTGGTGCTGGAAAGTTTGCGGGCCAGTTTTGGACGCACGGTGACGCCGGTGGCGCTGCCGATTGGAGCGGGGCCGTCGTTTTCCGGCATTGTGGATTTGATCGCGATGCAGGCCTATGAGTATCGAGGCGTTTCCAAGGGGCGCGGGCAAACCATCGCAATTCCAAAAGAACTGCTGGAGCAGGCGCAGGCGGCGCATGAGGCGCTGGTGGAACTGGTGGCGGAGGGAAAAGATGAATTGCTGGAGGAATTTTTCAATCAAGGGACGTTGAGCGAAGAGCACCTGGTGACGGCGCTGCATGAAGCCATCCGCGAGGACCGTATTTTCCCGGTGATGTTCTCTTCCGGATTGAAGAACATTGGGATGGACCGCCTGCTGGAATTTTTCCGCGTCTACGCGCCCGCGCCGGTGGAACGCGCGCCCGTCCCAGCGACCACGCTGGCTGCGAAGAGCGCGAAGCCCGGAAACGGCGATGCGGCGGCGGAAAAAGAGGACCAGCCCGTGGTCGACAACGGGCCGCTATCCCTGTTCGTGTTCAAGACGATTTCCGATCCCTTCGCGGGGCAGATTTCCTTCTTCAAAGTTTTTACCGGATGCGCCCACGACAACGATTCGGTCTTCAATTACAAGCAGCAGGCGCAGGAAAAGCTGGCGCACCTTTCTATCATGCAAGGCAAAAAGCCACTGCCAGTAACCGAGCTGCACGCGGGCGACCTGGGCGCGGTGGCGAAGCTGCGCAGCACCCACACTGGCGATACGCTGGGGGACAGCCGGCACGCAATCCTGTACGAGCAGGTGCGGCACCCGGAGCCGGCGATTGCATTTGCCATTGAGCCGCGTACGCGGGCGGATGAGGACAAGCTGGCAAATGCCCTGCACCGCATCATGGAAGAAGATACGCTGATCCGCTTCTATCGCGATCCGCAGACGAACGAATTTCTGATTGCGGGAACGGGACAGCAGCATATTGAAGTGGTGGTGTCGAAATTGCGGCGGCGGTATCACACCGAAGTGACGCTGAAGGCTCCCAAAGTGCCGTATCGCGAGACGATCCGGGCGCAGGCCGAGGGGCATGGGCGGCACAAGAAACAGTCGGGCGGGCATGGGCAGTTTGGCGATTGCAAGATTCGCATTGAGCCGTTGCCGCGCGGCGGCGGGTTCGAGTTTGTGAATGACATTTTCGGCGGAGCGATTCCGCGCAATTATGTTCCCGCGATTGAAAAGGGGGTGCGGGAAGCGGCCGATCGCGGGCATCTCGCGGGCCATCCCATGGTGGATTTTCGCGTGACGGTGTTCGACGGCTCGTATCACGAAGTGGATTCGAACGAGATGAGTTTCCGCATCGCGGGGCGGCTGGCCTTTCGCGATTGCATGGAACGGGCGCGGCCTGCGCTGCTGGAGCCGGTGATGCGGGTGACGATCCAGACGCCGGAGAGCTTCGCCGGCACGGTGATGGGAGACCTACCTGGGCGGCACGGCCGAGTGCTGGGCATGGAACCGAGTTCCGTGCCGGGGCAGACCGTCATCCAGGCGGAAGCTCCCATGGCGGACATGTTGAGCTACGGGGCGGACCTGACGGCCATGACGCAGGGCCAGGGCAGTTTCCACATGGAGATGGACCACTACGATTTTGTGTTGCCGCAGACGCAGGAAAAGCTGGTGGCGGCGGCCAGGCAACATCAGACGGTGCCGGACGACGAAGGATAATCTTCTTCGCTTTGGATACAATCAGCCCATGCAACTGGCAGAGCTGGCACGCCGACTGAACGCGCGTTTAGAAGGCAGTCCGGAAAATCCCGCGCCCGAGACCATCGAAATCACAGGCGTTGCGGGCATTGAAGAAGCGGGCGCGCATCAGGTGACCTTTGTCGCCAACCCTAAATATGCGGCGCTGACGAAGACCACGCAAGCGGCGGCGGTATTGGTGGCCGAGGATTTCCCTGCCATCGCGGCGGCGACCTTGCGGACGGCGAACCCTTATCTGGCGTTTGCGCGCGCCATTGAAATTTTTTATCAGCCGCCGGTTTATCCGGCAGGCATTCATCCGGCCGCGATCGTTCACCCCACAGCAAGGCTGGGCCGCGATTGTCACGTGGGCGCATACGCGGTGGTTGAAGCCAATGTAGAGATTGGCGATGGCGCAGTGCTGCTGGCCCATGTTGTGATTTATCCCAACGTTCGCATCGGAAAACATTTTTTTGCGCACGCGCATGCGGTGGTGCGCGAGGGATGCAAGTTGGGCGACGATGTGACGTTGCAAAACGGCGCCGTGATCGGCGCGGACGGGTTCGGATTCGCGAAAGACGATGAGGGGCGCTGGTATAAGATTCTGCAATCAGGGCCAGCAATCCTGGAAGACCGTGTCGAGGTGCAGGCGAATGCATGCGTGGACCGCGCCAGCGTGGGAGAAACGCGCATTGGAGCGGGCGTGAAAGTCGACAACCTGGTACAGGTGGGCCATGGATGCACGGTGGGAGAAAACACGCTGCTGTGCGCTCAGGTGGGGCTGGCGGGGTCGTCGCACCTGGGGAAAAATGTGATCCTTGCGGGGCAGGCGGCGGTAGCGGGACACTGTTCCATCGGCGATGGATCGATCCTGACGGCGCAGAGCGCGGTGTCGCACGATGTTCCGCCGGGGAAGGTGATGAGCGGGTCGCCGGGATTGGACAATCGCCTGTGGCTGCGATGCGTGGCCGCGTACAGTCGCTTGCCGGAGATGGTGAAGATGGTGCGCAAGCTGGCGGACGCGAAAGATGAGTGAGGCCGCCGATTCAGGGAAGCCGCTTCATCCCAGGTTAGCTGCTAACCTGGGGCACCCGGATTGTCCGGATTGTCGCTGTTCTATCGGGAGGACAAATCATTCTCGCCTACACTGGAGAGATGAGTAGGCGGAATCGACTGCGCGGATTCTTGCGGCTGCTTGCATTGGCCAGCCTGGTATTGGCGGTGGGCTGCCGCTCGAAGCTGGTCGAGGTACGCGTCGTCAACTCTGGAACAACCGACCTGCATAACGTCGAAGTCGACTACCCCAGCGCCAGCTTTGGGATTTCGGACCTCGCTCCCGGAGCGACGTATATCTACCGCATCCAACTCCAGGATGCGGGACGCATGAAGGTCGAGTTCTCCGACAGCAAGCAGCAGCCTCATTCCGGCAAAGGCCCGTATGTGGAAGAGGGGCAGCAGGGAACGCTGACGCTGACGCTGGACGGAAGCGGCAAGAACCAGTGGGCCGCGCAACTGCACCCTACGGTGAAGGCGCCTGCGGGAGAATGATCCGCGCACGACGTCGCTTTAGATCGACTGCACGGGGATGAGGGTCAGGTCCTCGACCAGGCCGATTTCCTTTTGGACGAAGGGCTCCGCGTAACGGACGCCGCCCAACATTCCATAGAAGCGGGCCAGGGCGAGGGCGTGCTCGCGAATCTCCTCGTACGGAACAAAAAGCTTGCTGCCGGAGGTTTGATTTTCATATTGCGAGCGATAGGCCATCAGGGATTGAAAGCGCTGCTCGACATGGGCGGTGATATCGACGACGAAGGTGGGGCGGACATCCGCGTAGAGGCTGGCGTAGAGAATTTTGAAGGGACGATGGGGAGGCGCGTCGGTCTCAACCTTGGCGAGGCCGGCGACGAAGCAGGCCTCATAGCCGAGGGTCGCGGCGATGGCGTGATCGGGATGGCGCGCCTGCCAGTAGGGCAGGATCACCACGCGAGGCTGCGCCTGCCGCAGCACGGCGGCAATTTTCAGGCGGTTCTCCCAGGTATTTTCCAGTCGGCCATCGGGAAGGTCGAGAGCGCGACGCCAGGAAGCGCGTAGAATTCCGGCGGCCTCCTCAGCTTCCGCCGCACGCTGTTCAACCGTGCCGCGTGTACCGGCTTCGCCCTGGGTCAGGTCGAGGATGGCGGTGCGGAGGCCGATGGCAGAGGACTGAAGCAGCGTCCCGCCGCAGGTCTGCTCGACATCGTCACGATGGGCTGCAATGGCGAGGATGTCGACGGGCTGGATCATGGCGTTGAACCAGGAGACGTTACCATTATGGACCCGTTTAAGGTGCTAGACTGATCGGATGCAACACATGTCAAGGGGGACAACATGGCGGGCGCAACAGGCAAACCGCAGGTCCTTCGACTACGCTTCTCGCGGTAAAACTGCGAGAGACTCTGCACAGGATGACAGTTCCTGTAGGCATCAGACACTCACAGAAGTCCTCTATGTCGATACCGTCTGGCCGTCATGGGTCGACGGCGCTGCAAACCGCGCTCAATCCGAGGCATTGGTGATCGCATCCATGTAGGCGACGTCAAAGGCGGTGCCCTGCACGGTGGCATTGCCGTTGTACAACTCGCTGCCAGCCGTATAGCCGACGGTGGAGGTGGTGATGCCGACATTGGAGGTGGTGGCGTAGATGTGAATCTGACCGCCGTAGGCGGTGTACATCTTGTGCCATTGGAGGATGGCGCAGAGGCCCGTCAAATCGCCATACCAAGGCTCGACCAACACGGAATTGGTGGCCACGTTAAACATGGTCAGGCAACCGGTTTCCTTCTGATTTGTGGCGACGCGTTCGCCGGTCTGGCAAAGCTGGGAGCCGATCCACAAGGTATTGTCGTCGCCGAACAGCATCTTGGTGTGGGTACCGTCGGAGATCGGATAGGTGGCGGTGACCTGGTTGGAGGCCAGATTCAGGACCGACAGAAACCCTTCGAACAGGCCATCCTTTTGCAATTGCTGACCCGAGACATAGAGGATGGCGCCGCCGGGCACAGGATATGTCTGTTGGGCGAGGTTTACTGGTGGGCCGTACAAGGCCATGGTGGCGCCGCCGGGCACTGGGACTCTTCGCTCCTCCGTAGGCGGCGCAGGGTTTGCGGGCGGAGTGGGGTAGGAGCTGCCCGGGAAGTTATAGATGTCGAGGACGCCCATATTGAGAAAGCTCACGCTCGACTGCTGGCCGCCGCATTCCGGACCGCAATTGAGGAGCCAGCCGGTGGTGCCATCGGGAGAGAAGATGGTGTTATAGGGCCGATCGAAGACGATGGGATTGCCATGCTGGTCGAGCACGGGAACGACGCAGTAGACGGGCAGATTGATCGGTTGGCAGTCCACCGGGGCGACGCCCTTGGGCCAGTTGGCCTCATTCGGAAAGGTCGGCACCGGCGCGACATTTCCATTGGGCTGTTGCAGGTGAATGATGCGATACGCGTAGTTGTTGTTCTGTACAAACGCCAGCATCACGGTGGCGCTGGGGTTCACTTCCACTTTGTACACGTTGGGAAGGTTGAGGTAGACGGTCACGCCCTGCACGCGATCCTCCACCGTCACAAACTGTGCCGTCTGGCTGGCGGCGACGATGTAGGAACCACTCGATGGAACAAAGATGCTGCTGGAAAGGCCGGGAAGCTGCCCGCCGATGCTCCCCGTCGCCGACTCGGTGCCGTAATTGATGGCCGTCAGACTGCCATCGCCAGAGGCATAGACATACCCAGCGGACTGCTCAGGATAGTTGAGAATGAGGCTGGGCAAGTCGCCCTTGTACCCGCTGATGAAGAAATCCGCGACGCTGCCGTTCTCGGCGTTTCGAATGTCGTAGCGCGCGTCCAAAATCTGCAACGCACCGGTTGTAATCGGGGACGGGTTTTGAATGGCCACCAGGACCCGTTCAAGAATGGTGCTGGGCGGGAAGGGACGGCCGGCGAGAAACGAATTCCGGCCAAGACAGCCTATCATCCAGAAGACGCTTGTGGCGGTGACGACACTGAGGACAACGCGGACAACGATACTGCGACTCATCAAAGCTCAATGCTCCAATTCGAGGGCACTTTCAACGTTCCTGGCTGAAAGGCTAGTGTATACCAGACGGCCCGATGTGGCGCTTCCGCGCCGCTGCAACTTCAGCATATTTCATCAATGACAGCCGTACATGGGCTGTCGACCTTCAGGGGTCAAAACCCGTCGTTTTTCGGCGCTTTTCGGCGCGACTGAAGTCGCGCCCTGTCACAGAGCAGGTTTATGAAACACGCTGTAGGATAGTCAGACGGACGAATTTCGATGCCAACAAGCTTGAGTGAACTGTTCCAAACGCGAAGCGTTCTGTGCGACGGCGCCATGGGCACGATGCTGTACGAACGCGGCGTGTTTATTCATCGCTGCTACGACGAATTGAACCTGTCGCAGCCGGACCTGATTCGCGCGATCCACGAGGAATATCTGCAGGCGGGCGCGGAGATCATTGAGACCAATACGTTTGGGGGCAATCGATTTCGGCTGCAGCGACACGGGCTGCAGGACAAAGTACACGAGATCAATGTCGCCGGGGCCAAGATTGCCCGGCAGGCGGCGGACCAGATACGAGACAAGCAGGCCACGCAGGCTTACGTGGCTGGCGCGGTGGGACCGATCGGGGTGCAGATTGAGCCGCTGGGCAAAGTTGCGTTTGAAGAGGCACGGGCGGCGTTCGCCCAGCAGGTTCGCGCATTGGCGGAGGGCGGGGTCGACCTGCTGGTGCTGGAGACGATGACGTCGCTGAA
>JAJYVR010000292.1 GCA_021791935.1 Acidobacteriota bacterium | reverse complement strand
GGCCCGGACAAAGCGTTCCGGGTTGCGGGCATAGGCGCTGTTCAATATCTGCTGGCGCTTCTGGATGACATCCTCGGCCAGGCCGTAGTGCAGCGTTTCCGGGGTCAGCGGGGCGATGCCGCTGTGGTGGTGCTCGCGGTTATAGCAGAGGAAAAACTGCTGGCAGAAGGCGCGTGCGTCCTCGATGGACGCGAAGCGCCGGGGAAATTAAGGCCGGTATTTTAGAACGGGCCCTCGGAGTAGGGATTGTCGTCGGAGAGGTGAGGTCGGCTGTGGGTCCTGGTCACGCCCAGGTCGGCCAGCAGCAGGGCGACTGGCTTGGAGGTCATCGAGGTGTACGCGGACGGCAAAGACGCATTTCGCACTCATCCGGATGCTGATCGCATCGCAGTCAAGCACCGGCGCCTGGCGATGTTCCGGAAACAGCGCCACCTGCTTCGTTGTCCGATCGCCCTCATCGAAAACTTCAATCGCCTCGCTCCACGCTGCCTGCCGGCTATCGTCGATTTCACCCAGATACAGCACATGCCGCTGCACGGTTCGATTCCCTGACACGCGGCGATTTTCCACCACGCTCCAATAGCGGTGCTCCTTGCCATCCTTCTTCCGCGTGGTCGATCGCAAGAACATGCCGCGATTGTCCACCCATTGATCCGGCCAAACAAGATACTTGGTCTTCACCGCAAGCGCTTTCACACCATTTCAGAAACCCCATCGCCACAAAATCAAGAAGTTGCATGATGAAATTTCCTGGCTTTTACTGAAATGCGCCGCGAATAGCGGAAGTCGGGCTGGGATGGAAATCGCAACCGGGTAGAATCATCTTGGGCGTCTTCCGCGCGCTTGGCTTCGGTCTCCAAACTGACCAAAATCTAGCCAAAGATATTTGAAATTCTGAAAGCTCGACGGCGGAACTGGTGACCGGACGAAAGTCCCGACGTGCTCATGCTCGACCTGTTGATGTATTCATGCAATCAGTTGAAACAAAAACGTTTATCTGGCGATGCTCCGCAGGATGCTCGTTTGCCTCTTCCACTTTGAACTCTGATAGATTCTGCTGAGTGGCCGATTGCTGAACCATTTTTGTTTACAAATGAAGATCGAAGAATCTACGCGCTCGGCTGGGGCCTTCGTTCTTATCCAATCAATTCTTGCCGCGGTGTTTGCGGCCATGGTGGGATAGAGATAGGTTCGCATCTCAGCAACTGAAAAAATACTTCGGGATGGGAGAAGGCCATGCGGTCCACAAAACCGGCACTGTTTCTGACCACAGTTTTTCTCGCGCTTCCGTTTTCTGCGCGCTCACAAAGCGACGCGCCACGCTCCTCAATGAACGAGACGGAGCGGAGCGCAGCCGCCGATCTTCTGCAGGCGACGAACCAGGACCGATCGTCGCAGGGGCTGTTGCCGGTTTATTCGGATCGAGCGTTGACGCAAGCCGCATGGGAGCATGCGCAGCGCATGGTCGCGTCGGGAAGGTTGTCGCATCAACTGCCGGGCGAGCCGGACCTGATCGTTCGTGTGCAGCAGGCGGGGGTGCATTGCAGCACAGTTGCGGAGAATGTTGCGGACGCTCCCACTGTCGAACAGATCAATAATGAGTGGATGCATTCGCCGCCGCATCGCGCGAACCTGCTGGATTCGCGGGTGAACGCCGTCGGCATTGCGATTGTGCAGCGTCGTGGGGAACTGTACGCGGTGCAAGATTTCGCTCGCGAGGTGCCGTCGCTGACGCGGCCGCAGCAGGAAAAACAAGTGGCCGCGTTGCTGGCCCAGCAAGGCGTGCGGGTGCAGCCGGGGGATGCCATGGCAACCAGCTACTGCGATGCGGATCCGAGGTCGCAACGACCGTTGCCCAGGCTGATTATGAGGTACAGCACGGTGGACCTGCGCCAGTTGCCGAACCGGGTGAAACAGGGAATTGCCGCCGGCACGTATCGCAGCGCAATCGTGGGGGCGTGCAATCCTGCGAATCGGAACGGCTTCACGTCGTATCAGATTGTGGTCCTGTTGTTTTGAGCCGGCGCCGTCTCAGGGGGCCGGCGCGGTGGCTTCCATGTCGAGCAGATTATTGAAGCGGTTGAAGTAGTTGAACAATCCGATGGCGGCCATCAGTTCTACAACTTCGCCCTCGGAGTACACATCGCGCACCTGCTGCCATTGCCGCTCGGTGAGAGGGCCTTGGTTGCGCGTCATCCACTCGGCCAGTTGCAGGGCCACTTTTTCCGCGTGGGTGAAATCGTTGCGCTGGGCATAGTCGGCCAAGTGAATCAACTGGTCGTCGCTCCAGCCGAGGTTCCTGCAGATGCGCGAATGCGAAGCCAGACAATAGCTGCACTGGTTTAGCTGGGAGGTGCGCACGATGGCCAGTTCTTTCAGCTTGAGCGGCAGTGTGCCGGTATGCAGGACCGCTTCAAAATGGGCGATCATGGTCTGAAAAATCTCTGGCCGGTGCGCGACCGTGCGAAACATGTTAGGCACGTTTCCGCGCTGCCGCATGTAGCGGTCGTAGATCTCGCCGGTCTCTGCAGTGACTTCGTTGCGGCCTAAACGGGAAATTCTTGGCGTGACGGTTTGCATAATCTTCTCCGGTTTCGATGATAGCAATTCGATTTTGCGGTCAAACCCGGGGCGCACAGAAATAGATACAGGAAACATGGAAAGATTCGCCGATCGCTTTGACGACGGTTCGCTTTGACGATGGTCCGGCGATTTGTTACCTTACGATGTAAGCGAAATCTTATCGCGTCCGCACTCCTCAGTAGCTCAATGGCAGAGCATTCGGCTGTTAACCGAAGGGTTGTAGGTTCGAGTCCTACCTGAGGAGCCAAAAATTCAATAACTTAGCTCGGCATAAATATACATGGCGAACCCAATGTTAGTGATAACCGTTGAGGATGTCTTCTAGCTCTATTCTTGTTAGCACTTCAGCGCGCCTCAACGAATGCCTCAAGCGTCTCCACGATGGCGAGAATGC
>JAJYVR010000291.1 GCA_021791935.1 Acidobacteriota bacterium | reverse complement strand
AGACGATTTCCTTGTGTACCGTGCTCCGCGCCGGAGTGCCGCCGGTCTTGCAATTCTGCGCGCGCCAAATGCGGTATTCCTGAATGACGCCGGATGTGATTTCGGCAAGGTGCTTGTCGCCGAGAAACGGAAGGATGATGCTGTTCAGCTTCAACTCATATTGATTCAGCCAAGTCGGCCCACGCTGGCCCTGAGTGAGGATGGGAGCCTCTTCGAGAAACTTTGCGGCGGCCTCCTTGAATCTCTTGCCAAGGCGTCTCGTTTCTTTCTGAAGAATTCCAGCGTGCGCCTTACCGCGCAAGGCGAGATACCAGTCTTCGGCGAAGTCCTTCGCGCGACCAAGGCTGTCTTCGTGTGTTGACACGCGCCAGTTGCGCCCATTAAGGAAAGTCGAGCACTGCCAGTTGTCACTGTTTTCGCGGCGGTAGATGTTGACCTTGCCGCCCATGATTTTGTGGGTTTCTGCTTTTGGTTTCGGACTCTCCAAGGTTTCGGACATTGGTAGCTCCTTCGCGCCTCAAGAATGCCGTGCACATGTGTAATTGTGTAGCAGATGTGAAAGAAAAAGTAAATATATATCTTATTGATTTAATTGAAGTTGTATTGTTTATATCTGGATTTTAAGTCCGCTGCGTCTGCCGATTTCGCCATCCGGGCCGATGGGTGGGTGTAAGCCGATTCTATCGAATATTGGGCGCGATCGAGATCGTCACAATAAAACGAACACCGAGACCTCCATGGAATGGACGCGGTCATTGCGCGGCGGCTTCGTTCTTGCTGCGATTCGCAGTTGAGATTGTCGTCGCCTCCTTGGCTGGACTGGACGCCGGTGCGCCGTACAGGCGCCGATACATTTCCCGGTTGCGCATGATGGCTTCAACGTATTCGCGCGTCTGCGTAAACGGAATCGACTCCACAAACTCCGGCAGACTGCCGTAGGGACCGTTGGCGAGCCAGGCCTTCACGCGATCGTCACCCGCGTTGTACGCAGCCAGCGCATATTCCGGTTGACCGTTGAACTCATCCATCAACTGGCGAAAATACACTGTGCCCAATTTCAGATTCACCCGCGGGATCAGCAAAAATTCCGTGCGATAGGGACGCACATGCTGCTGACGCGCCAACACGCTGCCCACTCGCGGCAATAGCTGCATCAGCCCCCACGCGTTGGCGTAGGAGATAGCGCTAGGATTGAATTCCGATTCCTGACGAATGAGTGAGGCGACAAGAAATGGATCGAGCCCCTGTTGCTGCGCGTCGCTTTGCAGCATCGACCAATAGGGCTGCGGAAACAGCAGGTCCCAATACGGCCGCGGAACCGCATCCATCGGCAGCGCGAAGTAGGACTGAAGTTTCTGCTTTAGCACTCGCATGGCCCGCCAGTTCTCCCCATAGGAGCTATAAAGTTGGGCTTCCGCGTAGGCACTCCACGTGCTGCTGTCCGGGCTGGCGCCGATTTCCGAAACGATATATTGATTCAGACCGGCATTGGCGAGCAATTTCGCCCGCTCGACGTGAACATCGTTTTCTGGAATGTCCGTGGTCAGGTCAGGAACTTTCGGATCGCCGAGATGTGCAAGCTGCGGCAAGGTTGCGGGTTCCACCGCGCCGAGAGCCTCCAATCGCTGCTGCGCAAGGTCCGCATAGTAGTACTGGCGAAATGACTGGATCAGTTTCCGATAGCAGGCGGCAGCGTCCGCAGGATTTTTTTCGTACTCCTGATAGACCACGCCACGCCAGTAAATTGCAGCCGAGATATGCGTGTCGTCCGGGTAGCGTAGGATCTGCTCATCGAACAATTGCGCTGCTGTCTTCTTGTCGCCGAGCCGGTAATTCAGCCAGGCCGCGTGCCAGTGACTGGTCGACGCCATGGAGCTATCCGGGAACCGCTGCGCCAGATCGCCGTAGTATTGGATCGCCGAGGGCATGTCGTTGGCCACCAGCGCCATGTTGCCCGCGGAAAACAGTGCTTCGGCCGTCCATCGACTGGTGGGAAAACGCTGCTCCAACTGGCCGATCAGCGCTTTCACCTGCGCAATGTCCTTCGCATCGCGAGCGGCTTCCACCATCAGGTAGAGTCGTGTGGCTCCAGCTTCATCGTCCGTATCGGACAGGCGAGCCAATTGCGATGGATCCACATGCTTCGTCTGTTTGAACGTAGCGACTGCGGCGCGCGCGAGAATCCCGTTCACTTGCGCTGTGCCAATCGCATCGGGATCCTGCGCCAATGCTTGATATTCCGCGGCAGCGGCCCCGTACTTGCCGGCCATGTACAAGCCGTCAGCGTGACGAGTGCGCTCGGCAATGGTAAACGGCGGGGTGATTCCCATCTGCTGCATCTGGGCGGAAACCTGCGTGGACTCGCTGCTGGTGGGATCGTCCACGTACAGCCGGGTATACATTTCCTGCGCCAGTTTTCGATTTCCGGCCAGTTGGTTGGCCTTCGCCGCGGCAAATAAATATTCCGACGACTTGGCGAGGCGAGTGCCATCGAGCTTCGCAAGCTGGTGCAGCGCTGCCTGCGGATCGCCTTCGCCGAGCTTGATGTTGGCAAGCAACAGCGTGGCGCGATCAATGAGAATGCTGTCGGGATGACGCTCCGCAAATCCCTGAAGCAATTGTTCCGCTGCTGCATATTGCTGTTGCGCAAAATTCGCTTTGGCGCCCAGGTAATCCGCATAGTCGTCGAGGGCGTGACCATAGCGATTCGCCAGTTGAAACGACGATGCGGCTTGCTTGAACTTGCCGTCTTCCATATATGCCTGACCCAAAGCCATATACGCGGCCGCGGCGGCTTCGCCTGAGTGAGAGCGCGCATAGCGCAGCACGCCTGCGTAGGCCTGTGGGGTGCGCTGCTGCATCAACTGCTGTGCCATGGGCCGCAGTTCAGAGGATGCGACAAACGCATGGTGGAGTTGATGGGCGCGGGCCAGTTCCTTGGCGGTGACGTGGCGACGACGATGGCGTCGCGAACGCGCGGTCTGTTTCTTGCTGGAG
>JAJYVR010000290.1 GCA_021791935.1 Acidobacteriota bacterium | reverse complement strand
GATGTTCGGCATCGTCGCGCTGGCCGCCGATCGGATCCTGCGACTGATCACGTAGGCCGCAAGCCCGGTCGTAAAATCCAAAAACCTTGAACAATGTCAATCCGAAGCACAGTCGCGACGTGCCCAAAAACAGCGCGCGTTGTCCTTGCCGCGGCCGCCTATCGATGGAGCAGCGATTTCTTGCCTCTCGAATCGAGTGAAATCAACCCCGCAACCCAAGCCGATGCCGCTGCTGGCAATTTTGCAAGAGGCTCTTACTACTACATTGAATTTTCGATCCCCACAGCGCACGTACCCTGGCCGATCTTCTGTGCCGTCGCATCGTGGGCGAACTCGATTGCGGATGCCTTTGATACGTTGTTGCTGAGGTTTCTGCTCAGCATGGATGCGTCACTGGTATAAATCTGGGCATCAAGCCCGGCGCACCAGTTCCTCCGACGGCCTCCAGTAGGGGCAGCGTCGGTCGAGCGGATTGAGCACGATGTCGCCCCGTCCGGCATCATAAAAGCGCTCGATAAATTCGCAGGCCTGGTCGTAGACGATGGCCGAATCGCCCCGCGCCTCGATCTGCTGGAGCATCTGCATGATGATCGTGGTTTTCCCCGATCCCGTGTCCCCGACGATCTCGACATGCTGGTCTTCGGCATGAATGGGAATGCGCAGCATCGGACGGCAGCCGTCGGTTTGGATGCCGATACCTGTTCCCTGAAAGGTCCGGTTGAACTCCTTCGGCGTAACCATGATCGGCCCTTTCAGGCGGCGGCCATATTTCATCTCCTTGCGGCGGATGTCTTTCGGGATGGAGAATAGAAGCTGGACAAGAAGCGCCAGCAACCCAAAGGTCAACGGCCACTCGAAAATGTCTGCAAGACCATCTCCACCATAGACCTGTTGCTGCAGGTAGACGGGATTCGAGACGAGGACTTTGACTGGACCGACGGCGTCGCCGTCGAGCCGGTTCATCAGCACCGTATCGAGCGTCGTTCCTTCATAGATCACATACGCTTGTCCAACGGCGGAGTCGATGTTTACCTCCGGCCCATGCGGGAGCGATGCCTGCCCAGTCGGAGCCAGTGTAGTTTGCGCACCAGCATTCCGTGGAGCGATCAGGCTGCTGCCCGACAGCGCCGCTGCATCTACGTATGGATTCTGCACATATCCAGTCGGCGCGTTCATTGTCACAGCCGTTTGCTGCGACGCTGCAGGCGCTTCGGTGGAACGCGCGTATGCAAGGTTCGATGCGAACCGGGAGTTGTAGGCAAGCTCGCGTTCCTTGGCGGCAAGCTGCTGCGCCTGCTGCTGTCCGGGCGTGAGTTGTGGCTGGCCTGTGCTCTGCCGGCTGTATGCTTGCGGGCACGTCTGGCCGGGAACACACGGAAGCGGTTGGCCTGTCGGGCCATACGCAGCGGCGGCGGCCTGTTGTTCCTGCAGTTGTTCCGCCTGAAGCTGGCTCTTCAGTTCGGCAACATTGTTGTCCGTGTTGTCCTGGACCGCCGGTTGCGGCGGTTGATTCTTCGCGGCGGGTGCCGAACCTGGTGTCTTCTTGCCACTGGAACTGAAAACAGCCGCAAGAATTACAAGCAGCGCCGCGCCCAGATAGAGCGCCAGCTTCATATTCTTCTGGAGCACGCCTTTCGGATCGACGAAGCGCTTGGTCAACTCCGGCTCCGGCGCAATCTGTGCTTCGGGAGTGATATGTTCTGCCATCGCCCTACCCCTTGCGTATGAACTCCATGCGCTTCTTGCCCAGTTCTACATAACCCGAATCCATCACCATCGGGATGATGTAGGTGCCTTCGCGGAGGTCGTAGTTGATGAGGTTCGGCTTGCCGTCCTTCATGTCGTAGACCGAAAACTTCTCCGGCGCGTCCGTCTTGATGTAGGTGAACTTGTCGTCGTGGTAGATGGCCTGGATGTCGAAAGGTGCTTCGTTTGCGGTGAAGCTGTAATCGAATTTGAGATGCAAGGGATAGGCGCTTTTGTAGGCATCGACCGTCTGCTCGACATGCGATTCAAGCGCGGCGAGCTGCTGCTTCGACTGCTCCAGTTGCACGGCGGGGACGAACTGCGGCGGCCCGCTGGCGGCAACGATGGAGGAGCGGTCGGCAGGCACGATCGGCACTTTCAGATCGGGCACCTCATTCGTGCCGAATACGTCCTGCAAGGTGAAACTGTAGATGTTGCCCTTGTCGGTGATGAGATTTAGGTTGGAGCTGATGCCCGCCTTCGCAGGATGCACAAAACAGAAGTTCCCGACCACATCGACCACCCAGAAGTCTTTGTCTCCGGTGGCGGCCTCCAGGATCTTCTCCGTGGCGGGGACTTCGATCAGCGTTGTGTACTTCAGCTTCGCGCGGATGGGCAAGCGTGGCGTCAAGATACGCGTAGAGTTCCGAGTGATGTTTGGGGTCGAAGGAAATTCGTATCCGGTTGGCAATCTGCCGCGGGGTCAGTTCCTCGTCGGCAGCCAGCGGATCGTCCCTCCGCATGCAGACCAGCAGCCGGTCGCGTGCCACCGGTTGAATTGCCAGATCGCGCATCTCCACCGGGAGCGTCACCATCGCGGCCTGGAGATTCCCATCGTTCAAAGATGTCAGCAGTTGCGCGGTGCAATGGGTCGTGGGCCGGACTTCACTTTCAGGAAATAGTCTCCGATAACACGCAAAAACACGCTCCACCAGCACATGGTCGATGAAGTGCGAAAAACCCATTGCCAAGGGCGGAGCCGTGCCTTTGTGAATTGCACGCACGGAATCGACAGCCTGCTCCCGCAGACGCAGCACCTGCTCGGCAAACGGCACCAGCGCGTTGCCCGCCGGAGTGAGCATGACGCCGGACTTCTCGCGCACAAAGAGCTGCGCAGGAATGCTTTCTTCAAATTGTTTGAGGTAGGTATCTGCTTGACTCAGGTAACCCCAAGATGTAGTATGCGGTCGTGATCGAGGAATATCCCCGCAACCTGATAGAGTTGGAGGCCGCTTTCTCTACTGAAGCTGCCTG
>JAJYVR010000289.1 GCA_021791935.1 Acidobacteriota bacterium | reverse complement strand
TTCGGGATTCAACCACCGGGAGTGCCGCATGAACATGGGCAAGACGCTGTTGGCACCGGTGATGGAATTTGTCCCTTGGAAGACCGTTGGACGCATCATCGAACGGCACAAGGGCGACGCGGGAGTTCGCACGCTTGGCTGCGCCGACCTGTTTTGCATCATGGCCTTTTCTCAACTCACCTGGCGCGAGTGGTTGCGCGACATCGAGGTTTGCCTTGGAGCCAATCGTGCCAAGTTGTTTCACATGGGCATGGCCACAGCTCCGGCCCGTTCTACACTGGCCGATGCGCTGAACCTGCGCGACTGGCGCATCTACCACGCACTGGCCCTTCGACCGATCTCGCGTGCATGAGCACTGTACGCCGAAGGTCCCTCGGTGCTGGGACTCGACGCAAGCGTTTATGCATTGGATTCAACCACCATCGACCTATGCCTGAGTTTGTTTGACTGGGCGTCGTTTCGATCCACCGAGGCGGCCATCAAGTTACATACCCTGCTGGACCTGCGGGGCGCAATTCCAGCGTTTATTCACATCAGCGACGGCAAACTGCACGATGTCAACGTGCTGGACATTCTTCTTGTCGAGGCGGGCAGTTTCTACATCATGGACCAGGGATATCTGGACTTCCTGCGGCTGTACGCGCTGCATCGGGCCGGGGCCTTCTTTGGAACTCGCGCCAAGGAAAACATGGATGCGCGGCGCGTGTATTCGCATCCCGCGGACCGGGCCAGCGGAATCATCTGCGATCAGCGTGTCATGCTCAACGGCTTCTACTCGGCGGAGAATTACCCGGACCATCTTCGTCGCATTCGCTTCCACGATCCAGAGACGGGCAAGACGCTTGTCTTTCTGACCAACAACACCGCATTGCCTGCCTTGACCATCGCGGCGCTCGACAAGAGCCGCTGGCAGATCGAATTGTTCTTCCTGTGGATCAAACAGCACCTCCGCATCAAACGATTCCTGGCCACCAGCGAGAACCTTCGCCAAGCTTGTACCGCATTACGTGCTGTCGAGCACGATCACCACGGCTGAGTGGCCGAACACGAAGTTCCTCCGCAGCCTCGACGACATCGTTAACCTCAAGCAGCGACCCGGAAAACACATTTATCTCGTCGGCGGCGCAAGAGCGACGGCGTCTCTTATCGATGCCGGACTGGTGGATGAGCTTCGGATGATCGTCTATCCGCTGATCGCCGGCCCGGGCAAGTCTCTCTTTGCAGCGAATGAACATCAGTGCGGACTCGAACTGCGGAGTTTTGAGCAACTTTCAGGGGGACGCGTCAGCCTGGTGTATTCGATGCGCTAGGCACTACAATCAGGCCCAGTGGCGATCGAAGACTCACATCCCGCGCCTGCGCTGGAAGATGCAACCCACACCTTTGAACGGCTAACAGAACCGTTCCGCGGGGAAATCAAGCTGCATTGCTATCGCATGCTTGGCTCGCTGCATGAGGCCGAGGACCTGGTGCAGGAGACTTATCTGCGCTCTTGGCGCAGTTTCTCAAGCTTCGATGGAGGGTCGATGCGCGCATGGCTATACAAGATTGCCACCAACGCGTGCCTGAACGCGCTCGAAAGCCGCAAGCGCCAGCAGCGCTTCCTGCCTGACCAGCTTGGGCCCTCCTGCCCACCCATGCTAGAGGGCGGTCCGGCGCTCGATGTGCCCTGGCTTGAACCCCTTCCCGACACCAATTTGGAGGGACTTGCCGACGCCGCGCCAAATCCCGAGGCTCGGAACTCAACGCGAGAGTCGGTGCAGTTGGCCTTTGTGGCCGCCATCCAGCAGTTCCACCGCATCGATCAACAGCGCCCTACAGCGGGCACGCGAAACCCTCTCACAACATTACTCTGACCGCCGACCGTCCCTCGAATCTCAGCCGACTCCTGCGCAAAAGGAACTTCTCGGGAGGTATTTACAAGCATGGGAAGGCCATGATGTCGACAGTTTCGTGGCTCTGCTCAGAGAAGACGCGAGCGCTGTCATGCCGCCGTGGCTGCAGTGGTTCTCTGGGCGCGACGTTATCGGCAGCTTCTTTGGCGCGGCGTGGAAAACGTGTAGCGGCCTGCACCTTGTACCCACGGCCGCCAATGGTCAGCCTGCTTTTGCCGTTTATGAATTCCCTGCCGTCGACAAGCGTTGGAACGCGCACTCCATTCATGTGCTAACGCTGGAGAACGAAATGATCTCAAAGATGACGCTGTTCTTACAGCCTGGCCTATTCAAGGATTTTGGACTGCCGCAGTTCCTGCCGCAGGACGCGATTGGCGGCGCGTGCGGTCCTGCCTGATTTGTGGCTTTCATGAGGCGGCATAATTCGTAGGGTCTCTTCAGGCTGGCAAGTATGCCAAGCAAGGAGCGATCACATGAACACAACTATCTTGGAAGGTGGAACATGTCAAAAGCCGTTCGACGATCACGTTGAACTTTTCCTCCATCATCTCCGCGCCGCAGGTTACGCGGAACGTACTTTGCGCAAGAAACGATGGGCTCTGCGAAGCCTTGCTCGGTGGGCGCAGCGAAAATGTCTTCCAGCCGGTACAACGGCAGGTAGTCGTTGAACTTGCTGGTGACGATATCGGCCAGCAGTCCTGGTCCGGCCATGCCTTTGTCGATCGCCGCGTCCGGCTTGGCTGCCGTTTCTATGCGCGGGTTTTCCCCGTGGCTCTCGCAGCCTGGGCAGGCATACTTCTTGCGCACATGATGGATGCGCTCAAAATGGTAGGGAAGATACTCCACCTGCCAGCTCTCGTCGGCGCCGATCTCCTTGCGCTCGACGCCGCAGCGGGGGCAGGCACGCTCGGCTGCGCTCAACTCGTGGACCTGGGTAGTGACAGGAAGATTTTCGAAGTTGGCAAGGTTGCGCCGTCCCTGGCGCCGCTTCACCCGCCGCAGTTCTTCTTCCGGTTTCGCATCGCGCGGAAGATCGTCGGCATGAACCGGCTTCCACCCCAGCACGCAAACTTCGCGTGCCGGGGACCCCGGCTTGCGGTCTAACTCCTC
>JAJYVR010000041.1 GCA_021791935.1 Acidobacteriota bacterium | reverse complement strand
AAATGGACGCCACCCAGTTGAACAATCTCGGCGTGGCGTACATGAATCAGCAGAACTTTGCCAAAGCCGAACAATTGTTTGTGGAAGCCATCCAGAAAGACCCCACGCTGCTGGTCGCGCAACTGAACCAGGGAATCGCGCTGCTCAACTCCCAGCAACTTTCACAGGCAAGCGCCGTGCTGCGACGGGTGATCGAGCAAGACCCGAAGAACACCGCCGCGTGGTACAACCTGGGTTTGGTTGCGCGTAAAGACGGCAATACGCAGGAAACGATCGAGGATTTCAAGCACGTCGTCCAGCTCGATCCGAACGATGCGGATGCCCACTACCTGCTGGGCAGCGGCTACCAGCAAAGCAAGGACTATCAAGACGCAATCATCGAGTTTCAGCGGGCGTTGCAGTTGAGCCCGCTGCATGCTTCGGCGGAGTTCGGCCTCGCACGGGCCCATCAGCAAGCCGGAATGCTGGACCTCGCAAAGCAGGACTTCCAGCGGTTCCAGCACATCACCGGCGAAAAGCTGGGCTCTCCCATGACCATTTCCTACGGGGAAATGGGCCACTACTCCATGGCACAGTCGATCCATGCAGCGGAGCCGGAAGTCGCCCCCATGATTCCTGTCCGCTTCGCGCGCGTGCCGATCGGCGTCGGTTCGCAACCGTCCTCGACCGTTGCCGGACCGAGCGAAGACGAAGCCGGTGGCGGCGCCTGCATGGTGGACCTATTCGGCGATGGGAAAACCGACCTCATCTCACTGGATGAAGGCGCGCACGCAGTCCATGCGTACCGCAACCTGGGTGGCGGCCGTTTTGAAGAGGTCCCTCCGGCCCAGACAGGACTGGACCTGAGCGGCCGCGCAATCGCCTGCACGGTGGGCGACTTCGACAACGACGGACTGCCCGATATCGCGATCTCACTGCGGCATCGCGTCGTACTATTCAGGAATCTCGGTCACGGAAAATTCTCCGATGTCACCAAATCCGTCGGCATTACGACGAACAATCGGCCTGCGGGCCTCACCTTTGTGGACTACGACCACGACGGCGATCTCGACCTCTTTGTTACTGGAAAACCCCTGGCTGGCGCGGACGCTCCGAATGTGTTGTGGCGCAACAATGGCAATCAAACGTTTACCAACTGGACTGGCCCGACTGGGCTCGCCGGACATGGGACCACCCGCAACGCGACTCTCTCCGACCTGAACAACGACCGCGCAGTCGATCTGCTGATCACCGGCTCTGGAGCTGCGCCAACCTTTTACGCCAATCCCCGCGAAGGCGCGTTTCCTGCCTCGCCGCTGTTCAGCGACACCAGCCTGCCTGCGACGAACGGCGTCTACGTTTTCGACTTCAACAAAGACGGCTGGATGGATGTCGCGCTGACGCACACCGGCGCGCCCGGGATTACTCTGTGGCGCAACGTCGACGGAAAGCGCTTTGAACGTGTCCCGCTGCCCATCGCGGACGCCACGCGCGGCTGGGGGCTGACGGCCATCGACATTGACAACGACGGCTGGATCGACCTGGCCGTGCTGGTGGACACCGCGCATGGACCCGAACTGCGAGTGCTGCGCAACCTGGGGCCGCAAGGGTTTCAAGACGTAACTAAAGCCGTGGGACTTGCCAACCTGAAGCTGGACCATCCGCGTGCGCTGCTTGCCGGGGACATCGATGGAGACGGCGACGCGGACCTGGTCGTGACTCAATTGCACCGGCCTCCGCTCCTGCTGCGCAACGACGGCGGCAATAAAAATCATTGGGTTCGACTGTCGTTCCACGGCCTGGCCGACAACAAATCCGCGCTGGGGACCAAGGTAGAAATCTTTTCCGGCACCCTTTGGCAGAAGTGGGAAGTTGCCGGCGCCACCGGATACATGGGACAAGGCGCGCCGGAGATTCTGGCCGGCCTCGGCCGTCGCGCGCATGTGGACATTGTGCGCATGTTGTGGCCCACCGGAGTTCTGCAGGATGAACTCAAGGTCCCCACCGACGCATTTACGCCGCTGGATGAAATCGATCGTCGTGGAAGCTCCTGCCCAGTGCTGTTTGCCTGGGACGGCAAGAAATATCAATTCGTCACCGACGTGATTGGCGCGGGCGTGGTCGGCCACTGGGTTTCGCCGACCGCTAGAAATATTCCGGATCCCGAGGAATGGATCAAAGTCGCAGGCAGCCAATTGAAGCCGCACAACGGCTATCTGAGCCTGCGTTTCGGCGAGCCGATGGAAGAAGTCAACTTCATCGATCAACTGCGTCTCGTCGCCATCGATCATCCTGCCGGGACTGAGGTCTACCCGAATGAGCGATTCCTCGAAGCGCCGCCATTTCCTTCGGGCAGAGTGATTGTCAGCAGCGCGGCGCGTCCTGTACTGGCGGCGTGGAACGACCATGGAGAAGATGTGCGCAGTGTCCTGCTTGACCGCGACCATCGCTATGTGCACGACTTCACCAACCTTCCCTTTGTGGGCTTTGCCAATTCGCACTCGCTCACCCTGGACATCGGCCCATGGACGCAGCAACATCCATTGCGGCTGCTGCTGCACGGCTACGTGGAGTACTTCAGCGCATCGTCGATGTATGCGGCCTGGCAGGCCGGGCTGAAGCCGGAGCCGCCTGTCCTGCAGGCGCAGATGGCGAACGGAAGCTGGAAAACGATCCTGCCGGACATGGGTTTCCCCGCAGGCCTGCCGCGAACGATCACCGTCGACCTGACGGGCAAGCTGCCCGCTGCAACGAGGCGGCTGCGCATCGTCACCAATCTGCAAATTTACTGGGACCAGATCCTGGTGGACAACGGACCGAACCGCTCTGCGGAAATCCGCCAAACGGAATTGCCGCTCGCGCTCTCCACGTTGAAGTTTCGCGGGTATCCGCAGCAGATTGAACAGAAGAGTCCCGGCGACTTGACGTATCGCTACGACCGCATCAGCGCCACCGGACCCTTCGCCCGCCAGCGCGGAGAATACACCCACTTCGGCAACGTCACGCCGCTGCTGAAGGCCGTCGACAATCGCTTCGTCATCTTCGGCAGTGGAGAAGACATTGATGCGGAATTCAGCGCTGCCGCGCTGCCGCCGCTGCCCGCCAACTGGAAACGCGACTACTTCTTCTACGCCAACGGTTACGTCAAAGACATGGATTTCTACGAGGCATCGCCATTCACGGTGAACGAGATGCCATTTCACGGAATGAAGTCGTATCCGTATGCCAGCCCGGCAGCGTATCCCATGGACCCTTCGACCCTGCGATACCGCCTGCAGTGGAACAACCGATTCAACTCCGGCGAAAGCCCCCAGGAATACCGTTTCCACTACCTGCCGGCAAACTCCACGCCCATCGACCCGGTTCCTGCGGCCCACGTCGCGCCACCCATCTCCGCTATTCAAGGCGCGAATTGAGCCAGTTCACGCTGCTGTCCGCAGTCGAACAGCTCGCCTTGCTCCGTGCGGAAAAAATCTCGCCGCTGGAGTTGGCCGAGGAACATATTCGTGAAATCAACCGGCTGAATCCGCGGCTAAATGCAATCGTTAACTTCAGCGAACTCGATGCAGAGCGCATCCGCGCACAGGCGCGCGCGCTGATGACCGCAAGCGGACCGCGCGGTCCCCTGTACGGGCTGCCGATGACGATCAAGTCTTCCATTGCGACCGCCGGGCTTCCGTGCGAAGTCGGCAGCCTGTTGCGGCAAGGCATGGTGGCGGAAGAAGATGCGGTCGTCGTTTCCCGCGCGCGGCAGGCGGGCGCCAACATTCTGGCGACCACGAATTGTCCGGAATTTTTGATGGCGTATGAAACTGACAACCGCCTCCACGGCCAGACCCGCAATCCATGGGACCTTGCCTTCACCTCCGGCGGGTCGAGCGGCGGCGAATCCGCCGCGATTGCCTCCGGCATGTCCGCGGCCGGCCTTGGCAGCGACAGCGGCGGCTCGGTCCGCACGCCAGCGCACTTCACGGGTATCTGCAGCCTGAAGCCGACGCCGGGACGCATCCCCACGACTGGCCACCAGCCGCCTTGTGTCGGACCGTTTTCCATTCTCGGCGCCATCGGCCCCATGGCTCGCACCATGCAGGATGTCCGCCTCCTGTTCGAAACGCTCTGCGCTCCCGATGTGACGGACCCCGTCAGCCCGCCGGTCGCGCTGCGGCCCATCGGCAGAAGCGAATTGAAGCAGGTCCCCATCGACTATTTTGAAGACGACGGCATTGTGCCCGTCACCGCTGAGACGCGCCTCGCCGTCCACGCGGCGGTCCGCGCTTTGCAAGAGCAAGGATTTTCTGTCACTCCATTTCGCCCCAACGCATTGGAAGACGCGCGCAAACTCTGGTGGAAATTTTTTGTGCGCTGCGGGGCCATGTTTGTCGAATCCCTGGTCGCCGACCGCCGCGATCAACTCAGTTCGGTGCTGCTCGACTTTCTTTCCATCGCGCATCGGGAACCGCCGCTGGGCGGTGAGGAATTGCTGCAAGCGTGGGCGGATCTCGACCTGGTGCGAAGCCAGTTGCTGCGAGAGATGCAGCCGTTCCCCGTGCTGCTTTGTCCTGTGTGCGCCATCCCGGCCTTTCGCCACGGTGAGCGCTCGTGGATGATTGAAGGCCAACAGGTCGACTATCTCGACGCCATGCGATCCACGCAATGGTTCAACTTGCTGGGAGCGCCGGCAGCCGTCGTTCCCGTCGGCAGATCGCCGGAAGGATTGCCGATCGGCGTGCAAGTCGCAGGACGCCCCTTCGAGGACGAAATCGTCCTGGGGATCGCGGACGCGATCGACAAGGAATTCGGTTTTGTCCCGCCGCCGGAACTGGAAGCCACGCAGTTCAGTTGAAGCTGCGGCCCAACCCGGGCCAAACAGCGGACCCATCCACGGTAGCCCTCCCTACCAATGGATGCGATGGGGCGGCTTCGCGGCCACGCTGCGCTTAAGCTTACGTCGCGGTTGCGAACAGCGCGCCAACGCCTGCAGTGACTGCCATGGCCAGCGCTCCTCAGAAGGTAACTTGAAGCGCGCCCGCCAAGACCCTCGCTCCGCCGACGCGAGCGGCCTACGCTCCCAGGCTGGCTAAAAATAACAGTGAAGTGCCGGCGACCAGATACAGCAGCTTTGTCTCCGGCGTAATAGCGGCCACACCCAGCGGCAGCGCAGCTCCCACGGCAAAGGTGGCAGCGGATGCGAGCGTCGCGCGAGGTGCTGGAAAAGAAGGCAGTCGAGCAGGGCGACGTGCAGTTCTTCGAGTTGGGCGCGCTCTCCGTCGAGCCGAAGCAGAAGGGCCGCGAACTGACGCTGAAACTCACCGACTTTGTGATTCCGCTGGACGACGTGCCGGAAGAAGCGCGAAAAGCCATCAAACACGGAGCCAGGTGATCGACTACTAGGCTGTGGATTGGGATACTGTATCTCATCCAGTTGCTGACCAACCTGCCCCAGATTCGCAGAAGCCAACTGCCCAACTGGCTGCCGGACCACTGGAAGCTGCTTCAGGCTGCTCGCATGAGAAACCTGGACCACCTGGCTGTCCCAACCACGTAGAACCTGAGCTTCACGTAGCGCTCACTGAAATAGCGCACCCGGCGGTGCGCTATTTCGTACTGAGTAATTTCTTGGCTTTAAGCGGGAGTCAGTGCTTGCGCCGGTGCGGCAGGCGTATCCACCAGCGCGGTGCCAATGTCGGCTGCAATCTTCTCCGCGGTAAAGGCTTCGATGACATCTCCAACCTTGATGTCGTTGAAGTTCTGAATGCTGATGCCGCACTCCATGCCGTTGCGAACTTCGCTGACGTCATCCTTGAAGCGTTTGAGTGAAGCCAGACGCCCTTTGTAGATTTGCACGCTATCGCGCAACACGCGAACTTCCGAATCGCGTTTGAACATGCCATCCGTGACGCGGCAACCTGCCACCGCGCCCACCTTGGGAATTTTGAAGACATTGGCCACTTCGGCCCGGCCAAGATAGTTCTCCTTGATCGTCGCCTCCAGCAGCCCCAACATGGCCTTGCGCATTTCATCCTGCAATTCGTAGATGATCGAATGCAGCCGAATGTCCACCCGCTCCTGCGCGGCGAGTTCGGATGCTTTCCGCTCCGGTCGCACGTTGAAGCCGATGACAATCGCGTCCGATGCCGAAGCCAGCAGAATATCGCTCTCGGTGATGGCGCCCACTCCAGAGTGAATCACCTTCACGCGCACCTTTTCCGTCGAAAGCCGTGGCAACGACTCCGCAAGAACTTCAACAGAGCCCTGCACGTCGCCCTTGATGATGATCGGCAGATCCTTCACGCCAGCCTGCTTGATCTGCTCCGCGAGACCTTCCAGTGAAACCCGTGACGACTTCGCCAGCTGCGATTCGCGCTCCTTCATCTTGCGGTACTGCGCGACGTTCTTGGCCTTGTCGCGGTCCGCAACCACGGTGAACACATCTCCGGCATCGGGAATGCTTTCCAATCCAAGGATTTCAACTGGCGTCGAAGGCGTCGCTTCCGTCAGAGCGCGGCCACGATCGTCGAACATGGCGCGCACCTTGCCGAATGTGTTGCCGACCACGAACGTATCGCCCAGGCGCAGCGTGCCGTTCTGCACCAGCACGGTCGAAACAGCGCCACGACCGCGATCCAGTTTGGACTCGATGACCGTTCCCAGCGCGGGCCGGTCCGGCGAGGCACGCAACGTGCCCACATCCGCGACCAGGCAGATCATTTCCAGCAGTAGGTCGAGGTTGATGCGCTTCTTCGCGGACACATCGACAAATACCGTGCTCCCGCCCCACGATTCAGGCACCAGTCCGCGATCGCCAAGCTGTTGTTTCACGCGATCAGGCTGCGCATCCTGCTTGTCGATTTTATTCACCGCAACGATGATCGGAACGTTCGCCGCCTTGGCATGGTCGATCGCTTCCAGCGTCTGCGGCATCACGCCGTCGTCCGCCGCCACCACAATCACCACAATGTCCGTCACTTTCGCGCCGCGAGCGCGCATGCGCGTAAACGCTTCGTGACCTGGCGTATCGAGGAAGACAATCTCGCGCCCATACGCAGGCGAATCTTCTTTGCCGATGCGAACTTTGTACGCGCCGATATGCTGCGTAATTCCGCCGGCCTCGCCCGCCGCCACTTCGGTTTCGCGAATGGCATCCAGCAGCGATGTCTTTCCATGATCGACGTGGCCCATGATGGTCACGACGGGAGGACGCGTCACTTCCAGCTCATTGGTCGTCTCCTGCGTCAGCAGGTTCTCCAATGCCTCGTTGGCCATCTCGTCTTCAAAGCTGATGACCTGGGCTTCCGCGCCGAACTGCCGCGACACTTCCTTAATCAACTCTGTATCGAGGGATTGGTTCACCGTCACAAACACGCCCCGCTGCAACAGGGTCGCGATCAAATCCTTCGCCCGCAAATCCAGCTTCTCCGCCAGATCTTTCACGCTGACGCCATCTGTGACTGTGATATTGCGAGTGATCGGGACCGGCCCGGTAGGAATCTGTGCTGCGCCAAGACGCGGCGCAACCATTCCTTTCATCGGACCTTCCTTCGACTTTTCGTAGCGATTGTTTCCCCCACGCCGCTGCGCGTGTCCACGCGATGGACGATCTCCTGCGCCTGCCGGAGGAGCCATGCCCGGCGCAGCGCCAACTCCTGGACGCGGCACTCCGAACCCTGGGCGTCCAGGCACTCCAGGACGCGATCCAGGCGCACCGGTCGGATGCTGACGCGTGGGATGCATCGGACGCCGGACGCCGCCCGGTCCCATTCCGGGTCCGGTGGCCGGACGAGAACCGTAAGGCGCTCCGCCATTCCCACCCGGTCCCTGCGGACGAGGACGCTCAAAAATCGGTTTGCCGCGCTGCATGCCGCCCAATGTCTGCGCCGCTCCGGTAGGCGCGGTATAAATGGGGCGCGGCCCCGTCTGGGGCATAATCACGCGCTTGACGGGTGCCCCTGCAAGTGCCGACACGCTCGACGCAACCGCCGGCTCGGCGGAAGGGATCGGGTCGGCCCAGGCGGCGGAACCGGCAGCCAGCGGCGGCTCGGCCATCGCCGCTGGCACAGGCGTTGGCGTCGCAGACGCAGTTGCAGGTTGCGGCACTCTCGGCGCTGCAGGAGTTACCGAGGATGCGACTGAAGTTGCCGCCGGTGTCTCTTGTGGGGCACTTTTCGCCGGGACTGCGACAACCGAAGATGCCCCTTTCAAACCGGATGCGGGCGGTTTCACAATCACCGGGCCAGAAGGCGCGCGCGAGGCGATGGCCGGCGTCGATGTTGGGGTCGTAGACACTATCTGCGGAGCTTGTCGCGGCAACGGAACAATTCTCCGCGGAGCGGGCTTCGCTCCAGCGGCGGCGTTGGCAGGCGCCGCGCTCACGGGCGTGCCAGTGGAAGCAGGCGTGCCGACTGCGGCTCCCGCAGCCGAAGATGTGGCCGCGCGCGCGGAAACGCTCGGCGTCTCTGGCCCTGCGGCGGCAGCGGTCACGGTGGGTCGCGCCGCAGCGGGCACGCCACGATGCATCCTCTGCGATTCGCGCTGCTCTTTCTGCTGCTGAATGGCCCGCAAAACATCTCCGGGCCGGGAAATTTGGGACAGATCGATCTTCGGCTTCGGCTCCGTCGCGGCGGTCCTGCTGGGCGCGCTCGACGCAGACTTGCCCCCGCGGCCCAGGGCGGCGCGCACACGCCTGGCTTCGTCTTCCTCCACCGAGCTGGAGTGCGTCTTCTTTTCCGTCACTCCCACTTCAGGGAGTATGTCGAGTATCACTCTGCTTTTGACTTCCAGCTCTCGCGCTAGATCGTTGATTCGAACTTTACTCATCCGTTTCTTTCGCCTTTTCCGAAACTTTTAGCTGCTCATATGGTGCCTCGTGGTCTGCCGTCAGGTGCGCATCTTCTCACATTATCCCCTGAAAGTCGCATCGAAATTGCCAATTTTCATGCTGCCCAGCCTATTCTGCTGTCCTAATCAGGGTTTTGCCTTCTCTTCCCAGGCGTCCAGCGCGGGCTCATTGGCATCGGGCGCATCCACCGAGACTGGCCGATCGTCGTCGTCCGTCTTTGTCGCTTTCTCCAAAAAATTCTCCATCAGGCTTTCGGATGACCCCTCGTCTTCCGCGGCAACCACCTCGGACAGCTCACCGGTTTCGACCGGCTCGGTCTCCTCGGCCACATCCAAGATAGGCACTTCGCCAGGCTCCAGCCCAGTCGCTTCATCGGATAAAGCAAGACCATCCGCCGTTTCCAGTCCTGCTCCCACTCCCGCTTCACGATCCAGTGCCGCCTCATTCGCGTCTTCCGCTTCCGACGTTTCCGTCCCCAGCGGACTGGCATCCGTGTCGGAACCTGCATCCAGATGCGCGAAATAATGGCGCACCGCCGTACCAATCTTTTCCAGCGTCTTCTCCCCGATGCCGGGAACTTCTTCCAGCTCCTCCGGAGTCATGTCCGCCAATCCCTCCACGGTGGTGATCCCCGCGGCGATCAGCTTTTGGATGGTGCCTTCGCCCAGTTCCGTCACCTGCTCGATCGGCGTCGTCACAGGTCCCGCCATGGCCTGCATCTGCTGCTCGACTTCCTGGCGCTTTTCTTCCTCGCTCTTAATGTCGATCTTCCAGCCCAGCAACTTCGCCGCCAGGCGCACGTTTTGCCCCTTTTTCCCGATGGCCAGCGACAGCTGCGTGTCGTCGACAATCACTTCAATCTGCTTGTCCGCCAGGTCGATGATGCTGACCCTGCTCACCTTCGCCGGCTGCAGCGCTTTTTCGGCAAAGGTCGTGATCTCTTCACTGAACTCGATGATGTCGATCTTTTCTCCGCGCAGTTCGCGAATGATCGATTGCACCCGCATCCCTTTCATGCCAACGCAAGCGCCCACCGGATCCACATCTTTGTCCCGCGACACCACGGCAATCTTGGTGCGCTCGCCGGCTTCGCGCGCGATGGCGCGAATCTCCACCGTGCTGTCGTAAATCTCCGGCACTTCGCTCTGGAACAGGTTCTGCACCAGTTCCTTCGCCGCCCGAGAGACAACCACCTGCGGCCCGCGCGCATTGCGATCGACGCGCAACAGCACCACGCGAACCCGCTCGCCCACCGCAAACTGTTCCAGGCGTGATTGCTCGCGCTTCGGCATCCGCGCTTCCGCTTTGCCGATGTCGAAGATCACATCCTGACCCTCGATCCGCTTCACGGTCGCGTTCAACACTTCGCCCACGCGATGCGCATACTCGTTGAATACCGTATCCCGCTCGGCCTCGCGCACCTTCTGGAAGATGATCTGCTTGGCCATCTGCGCGGCGATGCGGCCCAGGACGTCGGTCGGCTTGTAGTAGCGCAGCTCGCCCCCGACTTCCACTTCCGGCGCAATCCCCCGCGCCTCCTCCAGGTTGATCTGGTTCAGCGGATCTTCCACCAGTTCCGGCGTCTCGACCACTGTCTTATAGGCGTAGGCGCGAATCTCGCCGGTCTCGCGGTCGAGTTCGCCGCGCATGTTTTCCAGCGTCTTGTAATACTTGCGCGTCGCCAGGGCGATCGCATCTTCCACCGCCGTCACCACAATCTGCGGATCGATGCCCTTGTCCCGGCTCAATACTTCAATCGTTTCGTAGAGTGCGCTTGCCATAGTTCGTCTCAGCCTTATCTGGCGGAATGACCTGTACAACCAGGGCACTTTCACCGACAGCGTAGTGTCATGGGTGCCCAATCCTATGCGTAGCCAGGGTGGGACAGAACCATATTCGCATCACACTCACGGTGAAAATGACTAAACTTCAGGAATCAGGTTCGCCTTCAAAATATTGGAAAATGCGATGGTGACCTTCTCGCCCGCCACCGTTTCCATCTTGTTCTTTCTCTTCCTCATCGTGCTCAAATCCAGGTCCAGCGTCTCGTCCGTCACGTTCGTAATCCGGCCCTGCCAATGGGAGTTGCCGTGGATCGGCTCCAACGTCCGCAACTTCGCCAGACTGCCTGCGAACCGAACATAGTCCTCGTGCCCGCGCAGCTTGCGGTCCAATCCCGGCGAGGAAACTTCCAGCGTGTATTCCGCGCCCGGAACCAACTCCTCCACATCCAGCACGGTCCCAAAATCGTCGCTGAACACCTGACAATCTTCCACTTTGATGCCCGCCAACTGGTCGAACGATATATGCTCGGGCAACTTTAACTCGCCGTCATTTGCCAGATTCTCCTGGGCAAGCTTCGCCCGGCTGGCAGCGTCCTTCTCTATATAGATGCGCAACGCTCGATGCTTCGGACTGCCCAGATATTCGACATCCACCACCGCCAGCCCGTGAGATGCGGCGACACGGTCCGCCAAAGCGCGAATTTTCTCCAGATCGAGTGCCATGGGATCGTACGCAGCGGTCGTTGTTCCCGAAAACTCCAGAGCAAATAAAAAGTGGGCTCTCGCCCACTCATTTCTCCCGCCCCGGCCCATTCGCCATAGGCTGCCAGCGACAAACTTAGGACAAATTCAGGACAAACTCCGTCTGCTTATCTAGAATACGCCCGTTTCCAAGGGATTTCAAACCCGACTACCCGGGGGATTGACGACTATGACGCGGTATTGCAACGGGCAGTTGCTGGCTGACCTTTATCGGTTGCGCGGGGGTTGCAGACTCCGCCGCGATTTGCCTGATTCTGCCGAGCCAAGTTGTTGATCCTGTTTAGAATCAGTTGCCGATGGGCGACTCATAACCCGTAGGTCGGTGGTTCGATTCCACTCGCCGCCACCACTCAGTTCATGGCCAGTAAATTTTGCGGACCGCGCGCCTGCACTGCGCGATGCGGTCCGCTGTTTGCGGCGATCGCCGCCGCCACTATACATTCTTATATTGTTTTATTATCATATAGCCATGTCGGAACTGGCCCAGTTCAAGGCGGAGTTTTTCAAGGCGCTCGCCCATCCTTTGCGTATTCGCATCCTGGACGAATTGCGCAGCGGGGAAGTCGGGGTGAACGTGCTCGGTTCCCGGCTGGATGTGGAACAAAGTTCGCTATCGCAGCAGTTGGCCATTTTGCGCGGCCGCAATCTGGTCACTGCGCGAAAAGAGGGGCTGAATGTTTTCTACTCCGTCAGCGATCCGGAGATTTTTCGCCTGCTGGACACTGCCAAAAAGATTTTCAACCGGCAACTGGTAGGGGTCCGCAACATGCTTCGCCAGTTGTAAAGTGCGGCAACGCTCAAGGGTCCGCGACGTCTCAAATATGAATATATATGAATATAGTAACGATGGTTTGCCATGCTCGACCCTGCTGCGGGGCCTGCGGTGAGCCACGCAGCCTGGGTCGCCCGCGACATTCTGCTGCTGCAGAGGCATGACCTGTCCTGGATGCTGCTGCTGGTGCTCGGATGGCTGTTTCTGGGGGCGATCGGACTGCTGCGGCCGCACAGTTTGCGGTTCGTCGCGCGCGGACTTTTTCCTGCCGGGGCCGTCATCGGACTCGGCGTCGCGCTGCTGGGTGGAGTGGCTTTGCTGGCCGGTCATGCGCCGCAAACCATGTTGCTGCCGCTGGGACTGCCGGACCTGCCGTTTCATCTGCGTTTGGATGCATTGTCGGGCTTTTTCCTGTTGCTGATGGGCGTGGCCGGGGCCGGCATTTCGATCTTTGCCGCCGGATATTTCCGTTCCGGCGAAGGCACCGCGCCGGGACTGCTGGGCCTGCACTATCACATCTTTCTCGCCAGCATGGCCCTTGTGGTCCTGGCCGATGACGCCTACTTCTTCATGGTCGCCTGGGAGCTGATGGCGCTCAGTTCGTATTTTCTGGTGGTCTCGCAACACCGCCGTCCGGAAATCCGTCAGGCCGGGTTTCTGTATCTTCTGATGGCGCACCTGGGGGCCCTCTGCCTGTTGTTCAGCTTTGGCGTGTTGCAAGGCGGCAACTGGCAGTTCAGCTTTGACGCCATGCGGAGCGCGAACCATACGCCGTTCTGGGCGACCATGGCGTTTCTTCTGGCGCTGCTGGGCTTTGGCGCCAAGGCCGGCCTGGTGCCGCTGCATGGATGGCTGCCGGAGGCGCATCCCGCCGCGCCTTCGCCGGTCTCAGCCATGATGAGCGGCCTGATGCTGAAGACTGCGGTGTACGGCATGTTGCGGGTCACCTTCGACCTGCTGCATGTCCAGTTCTGGCAATGGGGAGCTCTCGTACTGGTCCTGGGCCTTGCCTCCGCCTTGTTCGGCGCGATCTTTGCCGGCGTAAAAACCGACATGAAGCGCCTGCTGGCCTACTCCTCCATTGAAAACATCGGCCTCATCTTTACCGGCATCGGACTGGCCATCCTGTTTGAGGCGTGTCATCTGCCCTTGTTTGCGGCCCTCGCGCTCAGCGCGGCCTTGCTTCACGCCCTGAACCACGCGTTCTTTAAGAGCCTGCTTTTTCTCGCCACCGGCAATGTGCTGCACGCAACCAGGCGCAGGAGTTTGGGCGCGCTCGGCGGGCTGGGCCGCACCATGCCCTGGGTGGCGGCCCTGGCGTTGGTGGGCACGCTGGCAATTGCAGGCCTGCCGCCGCTCAACGGTTTTGTTTCCGAATGGCTTTTGTTGCAGTCGTTTCTGTTCACTCCCCAGCTTCCTCGGCCGTTCATCAACATGCTGGTCCCGCTGGGCGCGGCAGTACTGGCCCTGACCGTGGCCCTGGCGGCGTATGTGATGGTCAAGTTTTACGGGGTGATCTTTCTTGGCCAGCCGCGCGAGCCTGCGCTGGAGGATGCCCATGATGCAAACTGGCTGGAGCGCATGGGCCTGGCGTGGCTCGCGCTGGGATGCATCTTGATTGGCGTGCTGCCGCAAATCGCGCTGCGGGCGACGGGCGCAGTCACGCGCCAGTTGCTAGGGAAGACGATCAGCTTCGCCTCGCCCATCTGGTGGATTGCCCCGATTGCCCCCAAACAAGCCTCCTACAGCGGACTGTTGTTGCTGGCCGGGACCATTTGCGTCATCGGCATTGCCTACGTGCTGGTGCGTGTGCTGGCGCATGGGCGCATTCGCCGCACGGTCCCATGGGACTGCGGTTATCCCTGGCAGACTTCGCGGATGCAGGACACCGCCGAGGGGTTCGGTCAGCCGATCCGGCACATCTTCGGTCCCGCCTTCGATATGGAGCGGGAGCTGCCTTTGCCCTCCGACAACGCCCCGCGCTATCGCATCCACGTGGAAGACCGCCTGTGGCGCATGGTGTATCTGCCGATTGCCCGCGCCGTCCAGCGCGTGTCGGATGCCATCGGCGTGGTTCAGGGAGGGCGGCTGGCGATCTATCTGCTGTTCAGCTTTCTCACGCTGCTTGGCCTGCTGGCGGGTGTCCTATGAGCGCGATCACGATGGTGCGCCAATTTGGCGAAGTGCTGCTGGCCATCGCGCTGGCGCCGCTGTTTGTGGGCTGGATCGCGCAATGCCGCGCCTGGCTGCAAAGCCGAACGGCCCCGCCCTTGATTCAGCCGTACCGGATGCTGCGCAAGCTCTTCCATAAAGATGTCGCCATGGCCGCGGATGCCACGCTGCTATTTCGCACCACGCCCTACGTTCTGTTTGGAAGCATGGTGCTGGCGGCGGCCATCATTCCCTCCATTGCCACAGACCTGCCGTTTGCGCGGGTGGCGGATGCCATCGCGCTGATTGGGATTTTTGCCACCGCGCGCGTTTTCCAGTCGCTGGCCGCCATGGACATCGGCACCGCCTTCGGCACCATGGGCGCGCGTCGCGAGATGATGGTGGGATTCCTGGCGGAACCGGCCCTGCTGATGGTCCTGTTCAACGCTTTTCTGCTTTCAGGTAGCACCGCCCTGCCTAGTCTGGTGGAGGCATACTCGGCGGAACCAATTTCCCTCAATCCCAGTCTCACCTTCGCGGGGGTCGCCTTTGTCATGGTGCTGCTGGCGGAAAACGCCCGCATCCCCATCGACAATCCCGCCACTCACCTGGAACTCACCATGATCCACGAGGCGATGCTGCTGGAATACTCGGCGCGGCACCTGGCCCTGATCGAGTGGGCCTCCAGCCTGAAACTTTTCAACTACGCCTGCATTGGGTTCGCGCTGTTTCTGCCGTGGGGGATCGCCACCCACGGGGCCGATGGCGGACTGGCGCTGTTGCTGGCCGCCGCCGCGCTCATCGCGAAACTGATCGTCTTCGGCGCGGCTTTGGCGCTGATTGAGTCCCTGTCCGCCAAGCTGCGCATCTTTCGCGCTCCGGAATATCTGGCGACGGCCTTTTTGCTTGCCGTGCTGGGCCTGCTCGTCCACCTTTTGCTGGGATCATGACTATGCCGCATACGTCTCATTGGATTGTCCCGTCGCTCAACCTGCTGGCCAGCATCCTGCTGCTGATCTCTTTTGCCATGCTCTCGCGGCGGCGCACGCAACGGTTGATTACGCTGTATGCCTGGCAGGGGCTGGCCCTGTTCGTCTCCACATGTCTGGTGGCGTACAGCTCCGGCCAGAAGGAACTTGTCTACTCCGCGGGACTCACTCTGATGTTGAAAGTGATCGCACTTCCGTGGATCCTTCATCGTCTGATTCAGCGCCTGGGGGCGCAGTGGGACAGCGAGCTGCTGGTCAACATTCCCACCACCATGCTGGTCGGGCTGGGGCTGGTGATCTTCGCCTTCGGGCTGGCGCAACCCATCAGCATGATGGCCAACACCATCACCCGCAATACGCTGGGCATCGCGCTGGCCGTCATCCTGCTCTCGTTCTTGATGATGATTACGCGCCGCAAGGCCGTGACCCAGGTGATTGGATTTCTGGCCATGGAAAATGGCCTGTTTTTTGCCGCCACCAGCGCCACCTATGGAATGCCCATGGTCATTGAACTGGGCATCGCCCTCGATTTGCTGGTGGCCGTCTTTATTTTGGGAATATTTTTCTTTCAAATCAGGGAGCAGTTCGACAGTCTCGATCTGCATCACCTGGAAACGCTCAAGGAGGACTGAGTTGGAAATCTTTCTGGTCCTCGCCATGCCGCTGTTGGGGGCGCTGTTGCTGGCCTTCTTCGGCGCGCGCCGCTTTGGGGCGGAACTGAATATCTGTGTCGGTCTCGCCACGCTGGCCGCCGCAGCGTTGCTGGTGCTGCGCGTCGCCCGCCACGGCCCCATGCTGGCCGGACATGAGCAGTTCTTCGTGGATCCGTTCAATGTTTTCCTGGTCGCGTTGACCGCCTTTGTGGGCTTCACGACCACATTGTTTTCGCGCCCCTACATGCGCGTGGAGCAGTTCCACGGTCGCGTGGGTGCACGGCGCATGCGCCTGTACCACAGCATGTATCAGATATTCATGGCGGCCATGTTGCTGGCGCTGTTGACCAACAATATGGGCCTGCTCTGGGTGGCCATGGAGGCGGCCACGCTTGCCACCGTCTTGCTGGTATCGCTCTATCGCACCCGCGCCAGCCTGGAAGCCGCCTGGAAATATTTCATCCTCTGCGGCGTCGGCATTGCCCAGGCGCTTTTTGGCACCATCCTGCTGTATTTTGCCGCCGAGCAAACATTGGGCCACGAGGGCATGACCGCCCTGCTGTGGACCCACTTGAACGCCGTGAAATCCCAGCTTGAACCCAGAGTGATGGGGCTGGCCTTCGTCTTTTTTCTGGTCGGATTTGGCGCCAAGGCCGGCCTGGCCCCCTTGCACAACTGGCTCCCCGACGCCCACGGCGAAGGCCCGTCGCCGGTTTCCGCCGTTCTCTCCGGCCTGCTGCTGAATGTGGGCCTCTATGCCGTGGTCCGCTGCAAAGTTCTGGTCGTCGGCTCCATCGGCTCTGCGCTGCCCAGCCACATGCTGATGGGTTTTGGGCTGCTGTCCTTACTGGTGGGGGCCTTTTTCCTCTGGCGGCAGCGCGACATCAAGCGGCTCTTTGCCTACTCCTCCATCGAACACATGGGCTTGATCGCCTTCGCCTTCGGCATCGGCGGCCCCATTGCGAATTTTGCCGCCCTGCTGCACATGGTCGTCCACTCCCTGACCAAGTCCTCCATCTTCTTTACCGCCGGACATGCCTCGCAGACCACGGGCACCCAGCAGATGGAAGATATTCGCGGTCTGGCAGACATCACCCCGGCCCTTGGTTGGGCGCTCATGCTGGGATCGCTGGCCATTCTTGGGATGCCGCCATTCGGGGTGTTTACCAGCGAGTTTCTCATGATTACTACCGCGATCCGGGAGCATCCATGGACTGCGCCATTTCTTCTGGTGGGGCTGGGTGTCGCCTTTGCCGCCATCTTCAGTCGAGTGCAGTCGATGGTCTTTGGCGAAAGCGGCGCTCCGTTGTCCAGCAAAAACGAGGCTCTCCGGCTGCCGGTCGCCGCGGCGACCCC
>JAJYVR010000040.1 GCA_021791935.1 Acidobacteriota bacterium | reverse complement strand
AGAGGTTTCGTTTCGGCCAGCAGTCGGCGATGCATCAGGGCTTACTTGGGGTGAAGCCAACCTCCCAAAGCATATGTTGGATCTCCGGATTGGACATGAAGCTGCGCCAGACAAGTCCGGTGCGGTAGTTCTCGATCATCACTGCCATAGGCGCCTGATTCAGACCCATGGCGATTCCTGAGTACCAGTTCTCTTGCAGGTTGAAAGCATCGCGGAAGCCATAAATGCCCCAGACCTGCGCTCCCAGGTCCCGGTAAAAGTGTTTCAGGGCAAGCATTGACTGGTCTGGAGTGTAAGCAAAGGCGCTGATCGCTCCAGTGGGAGCGATGGTCCCATCGTCGAGGTCTAGGGTGGGTTCATAGGGAACATATCCATTGGGACCATCGACGGCCGTAAGACCCCAGGTGTTGGCCCCATATCCTTTCCAATGATGCGGGTTGTGGATGCAATATGCCTGATTGATGAGCGACTGATCGCGGTTGTTCTCATAGTAATCCGCAAACTTGTCCCGGCGGCCGTGGGGATCGTAGCCCATGAAGGAGTAGTCGGTGAAGAACAGCGGGCCGCCGGTACCGCCGCCGACCGGGAGGGTGATGCCGTAGTAGCTTTTGCCGTTCGCGTAGCGATTGCCGATGCCTTCCCCTACCCATCCGCTGTAATAGTCGCTGGCGGGGATGGGGTGCGCGGGTGAAGCGATGGCCAGCAGATAGGCAATCATCACCTCATTCCACCCGGTAAGCCGATTGGCAATATGGAAGGAATACTCTGGCGACCAGTGCCAGTAGAGAGCATCTCGTTTGGGAGTCGCGCGGAACCAGTTCCAGTCAACAGTCTGCCAGAGATCGGTAATCCGCTTGTAAAGTTCCTTTTCCGAGGGGCTGTCTCCCTTGAAATACTGGCGCGCGGAAAGCAGCCCTTCCATTAGAAATGAGGTCTCGACAAGGTCGGCGCCATTGTCGAACATGCCGAAAACGGGGAGGGTATGGCCGGTACTGCCGCTGAGAAAATGCGGCCATGCGCCATGATAGCGGTCGGCAGTCTGCAAAAATGCGGTAATGCGCAGGAGCCGGTCGATGGCCTGTTGCCGCGTAATGAATCCCCGGTCTGCGCCGACGATCAGGGCCATGACGCCGAAGCCACTGGCGCCTACGGCCACAATGTCGTCATTGCCAGGAGTGTCCTCACGAGTCATTCCGGAATGGGGTTCATCCGCTTCCCAGTAATAACGGAAGGACGCCTCCTGCACCATGGTAAGGAGCTGGTCGTCGGTCATCGGGTGGGTGGAAGCGGTGACCGCCGCGGAGAGAGGCGATTCGCGCAGAGAAGAGGTGCGCGCCGACACTCGATAGGAGGCCGTCGCGTGAGGATCGCCGAGAAAGTCGCAAAAGCGATCGACGCCGGGCCGCTGCACTCCGATGGCACGGAATGGGCCTCCGTGCATGGAGCGGTAGATCACGTATTGCGCAAGGGCGGGATCGTCCACCGCGTTCCAGGCGATATCGATATGGCGTTCGTATCCCTTCGCTTGCACATTGCTGGGAGTTGCGGGGGCATGCGCTGTGTTGTCGACGTTCTCGACTCGAATGTCGTCGACGAAAAGCGTGTGAGGCTTCTGGTCGGCCGCGCCCTGCACAAAGACCACGACCGCCAGATGTCGAGATTGGAAAGGATGGAGCGATGCGGTTGCAAAACCGGCCATGGGAATGCGCACGCGTGTCCATTGACCCGGCTTCAAGTCGTGCGTGTACGCGCCGATGGAGAGCGGCCGGGTGAAGTTGCCGTCAAGGTCGCGCAACGCGAGTTTGGGAAGATCGCCGGCGCGAATCCCTTCCTTGGAGCAGAACCAGAGGAAAAGATATTGGCCGGGAAAATCGACGTACCGGTCGCGCCATTTGTAGAGGCGCAATTCTCCTTCCCATCCTCCGGCGGGCATGGATTGCCAATCGAGTTCGATGGCATTCGGCCCGCTGATGAATGTGGAAGTCTCGATGGGGAGCTTGCCTCCGATCAGTTTCAGTGAGCTGGGCACCGTTGCCTTGCCGCTGCTGTAGAAGTACTCCCCGGGAGAGAGGCTATTGACGAAGAATATCTGCTGCGAATAATTCTGGTCGGCCAAGGCCGGCGCGGTCACTGCTAGAAGGACGGCCAGAAAAAGCAATCCTGTCGTTAGCGTTGGCTTCCATTTTTTGCGGTTGCGCATCCTAATTCTCCTTGGGCTACCTGCGATGAGTCCAGCGCGGGGGCAGGACTGGCCGCCGGCCAGGAAAGCACGAAGATTTGCGGCGTGGGAAAGATGGCGACGATCCTACTCTTGACATCTCAATATCGCAAGTGGTACTGATCTTAGTCGAGCGCAATCGATTGCGCAAGTCGTTCCGAAATGAATGCCAATCCTGGCGCAATGGCCGCGCCAAGGGTTGGAAGTCGTCTAAGAACGAGCGGAAAACGAGATGGGCGAATACAACTGTTTTAACCGGAGAGCCAATATGAGAATTTCAATTCTGAGAAAAGAGCATTTATTCACGCTGAGAACAGGGGCCTCTCTGGGCATTCTGCTGGCATGGATTGCAATTTGCCTGTTCACTCCAGCAGCGCATGCGCAGTTTCGGGCATCCATTCAGGGCGCGGTCACCGATCCCACCGGGGCAATCGTTCCTGGCGCAACTGTGACCCTGACGGACAACTCGACGAACCATGCCTCTACGACCACGACATCGGGCAGCGGCGTTTATACCTTCAACGCGTTGCCGCCGGACCGATTCACCTTGACGGTGACGGCACCGGGATTCAAGAAGAAGACGCTCAGCAATGTCCAGATTTTGCCGGAACAGGCCAACGCGGTGAACGTCACGCTGGACCTTGGACAGACGACGCAGACGGTGACGGTCAGCGGCTCGCAGGCGGCGCTGCTGGACACGGAAACGGCGACCCTCAGCGGTACCGTCGACAGCAACCAGATTCAGCATCTGCCTTCTTTCAACCGCGACGTGTTCCAGTTGGCGCAACTGGCTCCGGGCGTGTTCGGCGACGGTTCGCAGGGCAGCGGCGGCGGCACCTACAATCTGCCGGGCAATCAGGGGCCGGGCGGATCGAGCAACAGCGCATCCGGAATTTTCCAGACGGAAAACGGGCCGCAGATTCAGACCCGAGGCGGCCAATATGAAACCAACGGCATCGCCGTCGATGGCATCAGCACGGTGAGCGCGGTCTGGGGCGGCACGTCGGTGATTACCCCCAGCGAAGATTCGGTGCAGGATGTCACCATCGTCTCCAACAGCTACGACGCGGAGAACGGGCGCTTCAGCGGCTCGAATATCCAGGTCACCACCAAGTCCGGAACCAACAATCTGCACGGCAGCATGTTCTTCAAAGCATCGCGGCCCGGGCTGAACGCCTACCAGCGATGGAATGGCTATGTACCGGGGGAAACTGCTTCGAGCACGCCTGCGCAAAAGGGCGTGAACCTGGACGATGAGCGCACGAACAACTATGGCGGCAGCCTGGGAGGGCCCATCTGGAAGAACAAGATTTTTGCGTTCTTCAATTACGAAACCAGTCCGGAAGCGGCCATTTCGACAGGGCAAGGATGGTACACGACGTCCACATACAACTCCACAGCCGCAACCACCGGCAGCATCGCGGCAACGTATCTGGCGTATCCGGGAGAAGGGGTGGCCAGCAGCAACTTGATTGCCCAGTCCTGCGCCCAGGCGGGACTGACCGAAGGCGTGAACTGCAACACGACATCCAACGGGCTTGACGTGGGATCGCCCCTGAAAATAGGGCTCGGCAGGCAGGACCCGACCTACGGCGGCAACTCGGGAACTCCCGGTGTCGGCGGTGGCCTGGATGGCGTGGCCGATCTCGGACTTTACAATACGCTCGATCCAAGCACCGTATCGCAGGCCCAATACAATGGCCGCCTGGATGCGTACGCAACCCGAAACGACCATGTATTTTTTACGATTTACTGGGTGCCTGTGAGCAGTACCTTCTACAACGGCCCCACGCGCCCCGCCAACCTGTGGCATCACTCGCAGATCAACGATGCGTTTTCGGCAGTCTGGAACCACGTATTTTCGCCGACCCTGTTGAACCAGGCGCGCGCCAACGCGGCCGGATGGCGTTGGAATGAAGTCACTTCGAATCCGCAGGAGCCCTTCGGCCTGCCGCAGGACAATATTAACGCCATCGGCACCGCGGGTCCGCAGTTCTTCGGAGCGCCGGGGCCCAGCAACTACGACCAGTGGACGTACGACTACAACGACGTCCTGACAAAAACATTGGGCAGCCAGAACATCAAGGCCGGCGGCGATGTTACCCGTCTCTACTACCTCAACAACCCCGTCGGAGCGGCGCGCCCATCCTACAATTTCGACAACCTTTGGGACTTTGCCAACGATGCTCCGTACTACGAGAACGGACAGTTCGATCACACAACCGGCATTCCATTTGCCAACCGCCAGGACGACCGTATCGACGTCTGGGGCTTCTTCGTGCAGGACGATTACAAGGTCCTGCCGAACCTGACCATCAATGCCGGGCTGCGCTGGTCGTACTTCGGGGCGATGTATTCCAAGGAGAACAACCTGGATGTGTTGCAGTTTGGGTCGGGCGCGAACGCGCTTACAGGCCTGAACGTGCGCGTAGGCGGCAATTTATATACGCCGCAGAAGAGCAACTGGGGACCGCAGATTGGTTTTGCCTGGCAACCCAAGGAGTCCAATGGCAAAGCTGTCCTTCGCGGCGGTTTCGGCATCAATTACAACCAGAATGAGATTGCCATCCTGGCCAATGGAAGCGGCAACCCACCGAATGCTGTCCAGGCAAACTTCACCTGCCCCTATCCGTACACATCCAACCCCACTTGTGCGGGTACCGGCATCCTCTACCAGGCGGCGACGAACGTTCATTCCATCTTCGGGTACGCCCCCAACCCGGCGGCGATTACCGCGTTTGGCGCCAACAACCTGCCGCTTGGTACGCAGCCGATTTTTGTGACTGGGTTTCAGGCCAATCCGAAGACCATCGCCACCTACCACTACTCGTTGCAAGCGGAGTATCAATTGCCGTTCCAGACCGTGGCCACGCTTGGCTTTCTGGGAAGCCAGTCGCGCCACCTGTTGACGCAGGCGAACTTCAACGTGATTGCGTTGGCCCATGGTATCGCGATGAACCCCAAGGCGAATTTCGTCGACTACTATCCCAACACCGCGAACGGCAATTACAACGGGATGACCGCCACGCTGACGCATAACTTCGCGCATCAGTTCCAGGCGGAAGTGCAATACACCTGGGCCAAGGCGATGGACGAGGGGTCTGGACCGTATGAAATGGACCCATACCCGTTCGACGTGCATGAGGCCTACGGACGGTCGGACTACAACGTGCAGAACGCGTTCAAGCTCTTCGGCCTGTGGCAGCCGGTGTTCTTCCACGGAAGCAACAACTGGCTGGAGAAAACGGTGGGAGGATGGTCGCTGGGAGGCATTTTCAATGTCCATACCGGCTTCCCATTCAACCCGGTCTACAACACCACCGGTCCTTATTACCAGGGCAGCGGCTATGGACCGTTGCGGCCCGCGGCCTATCTTGGGGGCGCTGGAACGAAGACCAGCAACAGCGTCTTTATGGGAGCCAAGAACACGAATTACGGAGGCAACGCCACGAAATATTTCAAGCCGCCGACATATGTGCAAGGGCCCACCTTCCCGGCGGTAGCGCCCGCGCCGACGCCAGGGATTCACCGCAACAGTTTGAACGGACCGGGATATCGAGACCTGGACGCCAGCTTGACCAAGGCGTTCGGACTGCCGAAGATGCCGGTACTGGGCGGCGGCGCGGTCTTTGAAATCCGCGCCGACGCTTACAACCTGTTCAACAATACGAACATCAACACAGGGAATATGGATGACACCGTCGGTTCGGCAGCGCCGGACGGCACTATCACCCAGGTCAACCCACACTTTGGCCTGCCGTTCAGTGGCAATGCCGCATTGGGAAGCAGAACTGTGCAGTTGCAGGCGCGGTTCAGCTTCTAGAATGTTCCAGCGGCCATTCTTCGAGGGGTGCATTCCGTGCATCCCTCATTTATTTCCAGTAGATGTTTTCGACAAGCTTTCTGGGGCCAATTCGCATGTTACAATGCAAGCCGGGTTTCATCGCCGCATCTGCGATTGGCGCGCTCGCCATCGCACTCAGCCTGAGCGGACGCGTAGCCGGAGCGCAGGAAAAAATCGCCATTGACGCGCATGCGCAGACCACGCCCTTTCCGCATTTCTGGGAGCAGATGTTCGGCTCCGGACGCGCGAACCTCGCAATGCGGCAGTCCTATCGCGACGATTTGCAGCGCGTTGAGAAGGTCACAGATTTCCGCTATATTCGCTTTCACGCGATTTTCGACGATGAAAACGGCGTCTATGACGAGGACCATCAGGGAAATCCTGTCTACAACTGGTCCTACGTCGATCAGATTTACGATGGCCTGCTGGCCAATGGCATTCGTCCGTATGTGGAGATCAGCTTCATGCCGAAGAAGCTGGCGGCGCGGCTCGACTACCAGGGCTTCTGGTACAAGCCGATCGTTTCTCCGCCGAGCAGCTATGCAAAGTGGGACGCGCTGATGACGGCCTTCGCGCAGCATTTGATCGATCGCTATGGCATTGAAGAGGTCTCGCAATGGTACTTCGAGGTATGGAACGAGCCAAACATCGGCTTCTGGAGCGGCCAGCCGGCGCAGTCGACGTATTTCGAGTTGTATGACCATACTGCCCGCGCGCTGAAGGCGGTCAGCCCGCGCATCCGCGTTGGCGGACCGGCGACGGCGCAAGCCGCCTGGGTGGGAGACATGATTGCGCACGCGACAAAGAACGGCGTTCCGCTCGACTTTGTTTCCACCCACGTGTACGGCGACGACACGAGCAAAGATGTCTTCCATGACAACCGGCCTGTCGCGCCACATCAGATGGTCTGCCTGGCCGTCGATAAAGTACATCGGGAGATCGCCAAGTCGGCGCGGCCCGACATTCCACTGATCTGGAGCGAGTTCAATGCCACGTACATGAATCGGCAGCCGATCACAGATTCCATCTACATGGGGCCATGGATGGCCGACACCATCCGCAAATGCGACGGCAAGGTGAGCATGATGTCGTACTGGACCTTCTCCGACGTGTTTGAAGAGCAAGGTGTAGTGAAGACGCCATTCTACGGTGGATTTGGATTGGTCGCCGAAGATGGCATCCCTAAACCGGCTTTCGATGCATTCGCGCTGCTGCACGAACTTGGCAGCGAGCGCATTTCTGCTGGCAGCGAGGACGCCCTGGTCACGCGCCGCAAGGATGGAACGATCGTGATTGCGGCGTGGAATTTGGTCGAGCCGGGCGCAAATGGAACGGACAAATCCGTCACCTTCGATCTGAGAGGCATCTCTAAACATGCACGCGCGATCGTTCGCCGCGTGGATGCTTCGCATGGCGATACGCTGGACGCATGGAAAAAGATGGGCAGCCCGAAATATCCAACGCAGAAGCAGATTGCGGATTTGCGGAAAGCTTCCGAAATTGGATCTCCAGAAGTCCACCCACTTCAGAATCGCCAGTTCACTCTGACCTTGCCTGCGATGGGCCTGGCCGTTGTGGAATTGCGTTGACCATGAGAAGCTCCCGGCTCTTCTCCATGGCATCTGCGTTGGGGGCTGCGGATGACCTTTTGAGGAAATCAAGATTTTCCGCACGCACCTGATATTCTTCGCGGGCGAACGTCGACTCAGCGCTCCAACCAGAGCAGTGGCTGACGAATGGGGTGGTTACGGACGATTTCCGGCACAGTTGGGTCGGGGTCGAGGCGCTGCCACAGAGCAAGATACTCCGGGCGGCGATAGGCGAGGCCCGCGAAGAGCAAACTGGGCTGGCGCACGGGCAGATACTGGAAATATTCTACATCGTGACGGTAAGGCCACGCTTGCTTGTTTTCAATGTAAGGGGCCATGAAGTGGAAAGCGGCTTCCAGACCGCGGCGGTCGGACATCCGATACGTCCAAAGATCGTTCGCCGGGGTCGACAGGACGTGAGCGCCCATTCCGAGAACGTCGAGATTGAAGAGCGAATAACTGTAGGGCTTAGTGCGCGCCAGTTCAAGAGGGAAGCTTCCATTGGGTGCGATTTGTTCTGGAAGAAGCACGTTCCGAAGGCGCTCGCGACAGTCGTCGCGGACGCCATTGTTTTGGCAATAAACGGCGAATTCCGCGGCCTGAAGCACCCAGCAGGACCCATGGTTGTTCTTCTTGTCGCGCTCCTGACGGCCACGGTCCGAGGTGGTCAACCAGTTGAGATATTCGGTGAACCACCGGCGCGCACCCTGCCGGTCGACGGGCGCGATAGCTTCAGTGCGTTCAAGAACAAGAGCGGCCTGGGCGACCTCGACGAGGTGGAGCGTGTCGATAATGCCGATGCTGCGTCCAGTGTTGATGCCGTGAATGGCTTGCGCGTACTGGAGATTGGGATTCATTCGCGTGGAGGGATCGATGAACCAGGCGCGGAGATGCGCGACCGCGCGATCGGCGAAGATGCTCTTCCTTGTAAGCAGCCATGCCGCCGTGAGCGCGGGCATCTGGATGCTAAACCGGAGGAGCAGTTCACGATGCGCGACGAAGTTGTTGGGATTCGATTCGCCGTCGCGCCGGACGTAGGGGCCGCTGGGATCCTTGGGATCCGGCCACCAGTAGTCGCCTTCGGAGAAATAGTCGTGGAGGTCTCCGGCGCTGCGGCTGGCAGGCGCGGAGGTAATGGTCTGCGGCTGTTGCGTCAGGTAGGCCCGCGCAGCGCGCATCACGCGGGCGCGCTCGATCTTTGCTACTTCCGCATAGGGATGGTCCCATTGACCCATACCTAAAGAGAGAGCGGAGAGCGGAGTGAGTGCGGTGGAGGCGGCGAGCCGAAGAAAACAGCGTCGAGTAACGGGCATCGGAGACCTCTAAAAACCACCATAAATGGAAAGGCGGACGGCGGAAACGGCAAACCCGATTGACCCTTCCAAGCGATGGCCTGCGGCGATGTTTTTCAGGTTCAAGGCTTAGATAAGAGTTCCGCAGGGTCGCCAAAACGCCCTTATAATGCCAACCTTGCCGTTGAGCTTCAATTAGGTACAAGCGTCTTGGTTCCTTTCACGAAAAAAAACGGCATGCCGGCCATGAGCCAGCACGCCGCGATTTGCTTCGTTCTTATGCTGCGTTAGGCGCGGGCAGCTCCTGCAGTTTCAGTCGCAAGGCCGAGTTCCGCAAAGGCCTTCTCCGCAACATCGAGAGGGACAACGCCTTCACGCGCCAGCTTTGAGAGCGTGGCGGCAACGATCGACTCGGCGTCCACCTCGAAGTGACGGCGCAGGTGTTCGCGATTGTCGGAGCGGCCGAAGCCATCCGTGCCGAGCGATACCACCCGCGAACCAAGCCACGGCGCCAGGTTATCGGGCATCGACTTCATGTAATCGCTGGCGGCAACAATGGGACCAGCCGCCTTGCCAAGGGCCGTCAGGACGTATGGCACGCGTTCCTTTTCGGCGGGATGCAAGCGGTTCCAGCGTTCGACCTCCAGCGCGTTACGACGCAGCTCGTTGTAACTGGTGACACTCCATACATCGGCTGCAATTTTGTACTTCTCCGCGAGAATCTGCTGGGCACGAACGGCTTCGTTCAAAATCGTGCCGGAGCCGAAGATTTGCGCCTGCGATGTACCCGTCTCGGCGGCCTTGTACTTGTAGATGCCGCGGAGAATTCCTTCTTGAATGCCTTCACCCGAAGGCATGGCCGGCATCACGTAGGCTTCGTTGTACATGGTGATGTAGTAGAAGCAGTTTTCGCCCGCCTCATACATGCGACGAATCCCATCCTGAATGATGACCGCCATTTCGTACGCGAACGCGGGATCATAGGTAAGACAGGTGGGAATGGTGCCGGCGAGTACCGGCGAGTGACCGTCCTGGTGCTGCAGCCCTTCGCCGAGCATGGTGGTGCGCCCCGCAGTGCCTCCCATCATGAAGCCCTTGCCGCGCGAGTCGGCAAACGCCCACGCCATGTCTCCGATGCGCTGGAAGCCGAACATCGAGTAATACATGAAGAACGGGACCATCGGAATGCGGTAGTTGGTGTAGGCCGTTCCCGCCGCCGTAAACGATGCCATCGAGCCAGCCTCGGTGATGCCTTCCTCCAGAATCTGGCCGTCGACAGTTTCCCTGTACGACAGCAGCATATCGGCATCGTGCGGCGTGTACTTCTGGCCTTCGTGCGCGTAAATGCCAACCTGCTTGATGGCCGACTCCATGCCGAAAGTGCGGGCTTCGTCCGGCACGATGGGGACGATGAGTTTGCCGATCTTCGGGTCCTTCAGCAGTCCGCGCAAAATTCCAACAAAGCCGCCAGTGGTAGAGACGGCTCGGCCCTTCGAACCGGCCAACCATTCCTGGAAGAACTCCAGCTTCGGCGCTTCGAAGTTTGGCTTGGGAACTTCGCGTTTGGGAATCGATCCACCGAGCGCGGCGCGTCGTGCCTGCAGGTACTGCATGGCCGGGTCGCTCGCATCGGGGCGATAGAAATCCGCGTGCTTGGCGGCTCCTTCGGGCAGCGGAATATCGAAGTGCTTCACAAACTCCGCCAGGCTCTCGTCGGTCAGCTTCTTTTCCGAGTGGGTGGCGTTGCGCGCCTGCGCCGAGCCAAGTCCATATCCCTTGACGGTCTTTGCCAGAATGACGGTCGGGCTTCCCTTGTGTTCGACGGCGCGCTTGTAGGCGTTATAAATCTTCGCGGGATCGTGACCGCCGCGATGCAGCTTGAAAATCTGCTTGTCGGTCTTGTCTTCCACCAGCTTCAACAGTTCCGGATATTTGCCGAAGAAGTTCTCGCGCAAATAACGGCCGTTCTTGGCTTTGAAGGTCTGGTAGTCGCCATCGACGCACTCTTCCATGCGCTTGACCAGCAGCCCCTGGTGGTCGCGTTCGAACAACTCATCCCAGTCCGAACCCCAGATGACCTTGATGACGTTCCAGCCTGCGCCTCGGAACGTTGCTTCCAGTTCATCGATGATGCGCTTGTTGCCGCGCACGGGCCCGTCAAGCCGCTGCAGGTTGCAGTTGACGACGAAAATCAGGTTGTCCAATTTTTCTCTAGAGCCGAGGGAGATGGCACCCAGAGTATCGACCTCGTCCGTCTCGCCGTCGCCGACAAAGGCCCAGACTTTGCGGTCGGTTTTCTCGATGAGATTGCGGTTCTCAAGGTACTTCATGAAGCGGGCCTGATAAATCGCGTTCAGCGGGCCGATGCCCATGGAAACAGTCGGAAACTGCCAGAAGTCCGGCATCAACCAGGGATGCGGGTAGCTGGAAAGGCCGGGCGTGTCGCGCAATTCGTGGCGGAAATTGTTGAGTCGGTCGTCGTCGAAACGGCCTTCCAGGTAGGCGCGAGCATAGACGCCGGGAGAGGCGTGACCCTGAAAATAGATCAGGTCCCCGGGCTGGTCGCCGTACTTGGCCTTGAAGAAATGGTTGAACCCGACTTCCAACAGCGTCGCCAGGGAGGAATAGGTGGAGATGTGGCCGCCAATGCCGGCGTCTTCCTTGTTCTGGTGGTGGACCATCGCCATGGCGTTCCAGCGCAGCAGCGCTTCAATGCGCCGCTCCAGGGTACGGTCGCCGGGATAAGGGACTTCATCATGTTTGGGGATGGTGTTCACGTAGGGCGTCACCACTTCGCCGACGGCAGGCACTCCGGCTTCGCGGGCGCGTGCGCGGAGGGCGGCCAGCAGAGCGGCGCCCTGCTCCCAATCCTGCGCAACCACCTCGTCAAACGCTTCGATCCATTCTGCGACCTCAGCGGTCAAGTCTCTCTGAACGGCCTGGTCCATTTCCGTCGCCATGTCGTTCCCCTTCGCGCTTGCATCTTCGAAAATCTTCATCATCTCCTTCTACGATAAATGCCGTGACGCCAGAAACGCCAGTTCCAGGAGCAGGCTTACCGTCGATCCTGTTGATTTATAAAGGTTGCGGACTCGCCGGACGCATCCTGGATTTGTAGGCCCATCCCATTTTCAGGTGCCCGGAACGGCTCAGCGCTGCCATCCAGGCGAATGCGAACCACGCACTTGCAGCCAAGGCGAATCGCTGGCAAGGGCCCGCTCGATTTTCAAGTTTGGGGTGGTCAGGCAGGAGCGGAAGAGCGAGCCTGTGCGCGCCTGAGGAATACAACGCATGGGTGGGAAGCGACTGTTCGAACGCCAGCAAGAATTCGCGCGCGCGATGTGGAAATGCAGCAGGCAGAGTAGCGACTGGCATCGCTACCGCTGCCCGCCAAAGAATACAAGCATGTTCGGCCTGCATCGTCGCCGCGCACGCTGAGTCGCATAACGGAGGCAGGATCCAACCTGCCGGCGCGATTTCCATGCGATTCCTAGTTGACCGGAATCTTCATGGCTGGCCAGTCCGTACGAACCTGTCGCTAGAATTACCCAGCCGTGGCGGTCCTGTCTGTGACGCTGGTCACGTCTGAAATTGCCCACGGATCATTTCACGCTCCGGCAGCTCGCTCACTTTGATACGCTGAATGCCATGACCCGCGACGACTCGACACAGCCTGCGCAAGCTTCGGAAAACGGGGTTGGCTGATGCACGAGTTCCTCCAACTCCTCCGCGAAAATCGCAATTATCGTTACACCTGGATGGGGCAAATTGTCAGCGAAATTGGCGACAATTTCAATAACATTGCCGTTTTTGCCCTGGCGATGGCCCTTACCCATTCCGGCCTGGTGGTGACTGCCGTTCTCTTGGCGCGCGCCATTCCAGCCATTGCCATGGGTCCGGTGGCCGGCGTGCTGCTCGATCGGCTGGACCGCAAGAAAATCATGATTGCCAGCGACCTGGTCCGGGCGTTGGTGGCGCTCGGCTTTATTTTCGCCGTCACCGCGCACCGTGTTTGGGTGCTGTATCTATTCAGCACGCTGCTGATGGTCGCCTCGCCTTTCTTTACCGCTGGACGGTCTTCCATCCTGCCGACCATCGCCAACGCAAAGGAAATCCACACCGCCAACTCCCTGACCCAGACCACGCAATGGATGACGCTGACGGTTGGCACCTTTCTGGGCGCAACTGTCATCGCCATCGGTTACAAATGGGCGTTTATCTTCAATGCCCTTTCATTCGTCTTTTCCGCCTGGTCCATTTCGCACCTGCGCGCGCCGGATGCCCACGGCTTTCGCGCCAAACGAAACATTCTGGCAGAAGAAGAAGTCGTCCGTCCCTGGCACGAGTATCGCGAGGGCCTGCGCTACATGCGCTCTGTCCCGCTGGTGCTGGCGATCGCCCTGCTTTCGGTGGGCTGGGCCATGGGCGGCGGCGCGGCGCAAATCCTGTTCACGCTATTCGGTGAAGTCGTCTTCGATCGCGGAGCGTCGGGGATTGGCATCATCTGGGGCTGCGCCGGCCTCGGCCTGCTGCTGGGCGGAGTGTTCGCCAACTGGCTGGGCAGACACCTTTCCTTCGACGCGTACAAGCTGACTGTCTTTATCGATTACATCGTCCACGGAGCTGCGTATGTGGCGTTCAGTCGCGCCCAGGGTTTCGAAATGGCGCTGCTTTTTATTTTTATTTCGCGCGGCGGAATGGCGGTGAATTCGGTGTTGAATTATTCCTACCTTCTGCGCACCGTTGCCAACAATTATCGCGGCCGCGTCTTTGCCACCATCGAGACGCTGACCTGGACCATGATGATGATCTCCATGATGGGCGCCGGAATTGCTTCCACGCACTACAACCCGCGCCAGATTGGCACCGTCGCCGGACTGCTCAGTTCCACCACCGCGATCTTCTGGGGCTGGGCCAACTGGACGGGTCGCCTTCCCCGCCCGCATATCGCCAAAACCGCGGAACCGCGCGCCAAAGTGTATCGCGACCGCGCCGTGTAGTCCGCACAGGATTTGTTTCCGCCGAGCACTTGGAAGATTGCCCGGACCTCAGCCCGCGCCGTATCCAGTGGCGTATTCTTGGGGGGGGTAGCTTCACTCTGCCTGATTGCATTGGGAGTCTGCGATGAGCGATTTCATTCTCAAAGTCAACGGTGCGCGCCTGCATGTCAGCGCGCCCGCCGAGAAGAGCCTGCTCTTTGTCTTACGCGATCGCCTCAACCTGACCGGGACCAAATACGGTTGCGGCGAAGGCCAGTGCGCCGCCTGTACCGTGCTGTTGGATGGCAAGCCTGCCCGGTCTTGCCTCACTCCGGTGTCCGCTGCGGCCAAGGCGAACATTACCACCATCGAAGGGCTGGAGCAGAACGGGCATCTCAGCCCGGTGCAACAGGCTTTTCTGGATGAAGGCGCCTTCCAGTGCGGCTACTGCACCTCCGGCATGGTCCTCTGCGCCACTGCCTTGCTGCGCGCAACGTCCCATCCAACTGAAGATCAAATCGTGACGTATATGGATGGTAATATTTGCCGCTGCGGCACCTATCCGCGCATCGTTGCTGCGGTGCAGCGAGCTTCGCAGTCGCCGCAAAAAGCAGGTGGCCAATGACTCGCCACGACGCGCTCACCGACGAACTCGCGCAGCACACCATCGACGACAAGCCACACTGGTTCCGCCTCGACCGTCGCGACTTTCTCAAATTCTTTGGCGGCGGCCTGCTGGTTTGCCTCGCTGATTTGCCGGCGTGGGCGCAGGAATCTGGCCGCAACTTCGGAGGCCACGAATTGCCGAAGGACATCGCGGCCTGGCTCTCCATTGCAGCCGATGGCCGCGTCACAGTCTTCACCGGCAAGGTGGAGGTGGGACAGAACATCCGAACCTCGCTCGCGCAATCCGTTGCCGAGGAACTTCGGGTCCCCTTCGACACCATCACCATGCTCATGGGAGATACCGACTTGACTCCCTGGGACATGGGAACGTTTGGCAGCCGTACCACCCCGACCATGGGACCGCAGCTCCGCACCATGGCCGCGGCGGCGCGACAGATGTTAGTAGAGATGGCCGCCACGCGATGGAACGCCGATCCTGCAACCCTGACCGCCGCGGACGCCGAAGTGACGGATACGCATCAAGGCCAGTCTCTGACGTATGGCGAACTGACACGCGGCGAAAAACTCATGAAAACGGTCTCCACCAACGTCGCTCTTACTCCGGCCAGCGCTTGGAAGATCGCAGGCACCGCCATTCCCAAGGTGAATGGCCGCGACTTTGTCACCGGAAAGCACAAGTATCCCTCCGACATCGTTCGACCTGGCATGATGTTCGGAAAGGTGCTGCGACCAGATGGATTCAATGCCACGCTTGTCTCGCTGGACACCGGCGAAGCAGACAAAATACCGGGCGCAAGCGTCGTACACGACGGCAACTTTATCGCAGTCGCCGCCGCCGACCTATCGACCGCGGAACGCGCTCTCTCCGCGTTGCACGCCACCTGGAACGTGCCTCCGCAACCCTCGAATCAAGACCTGTTCGTGTCCTTCAAACAGACTTCTAAAACGCAGCAGGAGGGCGACGGCCCCGAGCACGTCAGCGGTTCCGTTCCGCAAGCTATGGCGAGCGCCGCGATCAAACTGCACCGGCAATACACGGTGCAGTACATCGCCCATGCGCCGCTGGAGCCGCGCGCGGCAGTGGCGGAGTGGGTGAACGGCAAGCTGACCGTCTGGACGGGCACGCAACGTCCGTTTGGCGTTCGCGACGAATTGATGGCCGCATTTCACCTGCCCGCCGAACAAGTCCGTGTCATCCAACCTGACATGGGCAGCGGTTACGGCGGCAAACATACCGGCGACGCGGCCATCGAAGCCGCGCGTCTCGCGAAAGCTACCGGCAAGCCCGTCAAAATCGTGTGGACACGCGAGGAGGAATTCACCTGGGCCTATTTTCGTCCGGCTGGGCTCATCGAGATCGGCAGCGGTGCCAACCGCGATGGCACGCTCGTCGCTTGGGAGCATTACAACTACAACTCCGGCCCCGCGGCCATCGCCACCCCCTACAACGTTGCCAACCAACTCAGTCAATTTCATCCGGCAAGTTCGCCGTTGCGCCAGGGATCCTACCGCGCTCTCGCGGCCACCGCCAACAATTTTGCGCGCGAGTCGCACATGGATGAAATGGCCCACGCGGTGAAGATGGACCCGATGGAATTTCGCATGAAGAACCTGACTGACCCCAGACTGCGCGCTGTCTTGCAGGCGGCTGCGGAAAAATTCAACTGGGGCCAAGCGAAGCCCACTCCCCAGCGCGGATTTGGCATCGCCGGCGGAGCGGACAAAGGCGGCTACGTGGCCACCTGCGTCGAAGTGGAAATCAATCCCACGGACAAGAAAATCGGCATCCGCCGGGTTGTTCAAGCCTGGGAATCGGGGGCCATCGTCAATCCCGACGGCCTGCGCAACCAGGTTGCGGGGGCGCTCGTTCAAGGGATTGGAGGCGCGATGTTCGAGTCCATCCAATTCGCCAACGGACGCATTCTGAACCCGCACTTCGCGCAATATCGCGTTCCCCGATTCAGCGATACGCCGCGGATTGAGATTGTCCTGATCGACCGCAAGGACCTGCCGTCCGCCGGCGCGGGAGAAAGCGGCATCATCGGCCTGGCGCCGGCTGTGGGCAACGCCATTTTCGCAGCCACTGGAGTGCGTCTTCGCAACCTGCCGATGACTCCGGCCAGTGGAGCATCGGGAGAAACGGCCTCCGTGTTCCATGCGTGAGCGCGAAGTGGCGTAAGATTTTCATGCTGACGGCTATGGACGACAAGTAAAATCCAACGCAGAATTCGATGGACAACGAGAGGCACCGTGATCGGCGAACCCCTTGACGTAGTCAAGAAGCAGCAACGATCCTCCTCTTGTCCTCCGACTCCAACATCCGCCTGGTCCTGCAGGGGGTCCTGAAAGCCAAAGGGTATGTCGTGTTGCCCGCCGGCGATCTGTCGCGGGCAGTGGATTGGTTGGGCCGATGCGGGCCCGACCTGTTGACACTACCCTCAACCAACAACCTTCCAGCGCTGAAGCTGAAATTGAAAGTGCGAAAAATTCTGGACACTACCGCACATTTTACACAATCAGCTTTCCAAATATTGCCGATCTGAAACCAAGAAAAAAGCCGATGCAGGCGTAAGCAATCTGCGCCTGCATCGGCTTTTCTCCGTGGTGTCTGGTGCGTCAATAGTAGATCTTCAAGGCCAACTGAATGTTCCTTGGAGATTGAGCGCTGGTAATTTGCCCCATCGTCGGTCCGAGGCCCATGTTCGGACCATTGTATTGAACATGATTGAAGGCGTTGATGAAGTCGGTCCGGAACTGCACTCGGAAGCGTTGCGTGACCTGGAAGTTCTTATGTATGCTCGCATCCACGTCGGTGTAACGCGCCGACCGCAGACCCGCAAGCTGCGGTGCACAGTCTCCGAAGGTACCAACTCCCGGTTGAACGAAATTTCCATTGTTGACGAACCATTGGCGGCCTATCAATGGTATCCCTGTGTTTATGATGGGCGGCATGGAGATGCAGTTCGCCCTGGCCCCACGAGAGAAGGTACCGGAGTTGTCCGACGCCCCATAAACGGGCATTGGCCAGCCAGTATGCCATGAGACGATAGGGCTCACTTCCCATCCTCCGATCGCCTCATTGACAGCATTGCCGCTATTGCCGGCGAATCGCT
>JAJYVR010000039.1 GCA_021791935.1 Acidobacteriota bacterium | reverse complement strand
CCGGGCCCAAGGCGGGCAGCACGCGCGATTATGCTCCCATGCATGCGCCGCTGAATACGGCCTGCGACGACGGGGCGGGCAGCAGCGGGGTGATTGTCGCCGCCCAGCAAACGGGATCGGTCTGTAAGTTCACCTCCGGGCCCAAGGCGGGCAGCACGCGCGATTATGCTCCCATGCATGCGCCGCTGAATACGGCCTGCGACGACGGGGCGGGCAGCAATGGGGTGATTGTCGCCGCTCCGATTGCGGACACTCCGTCCTGCACCCCGCCTTCCGCTTGTACGACAGCGCCGCAGGCGGCAACACCGAATGCAGCCGCGCCGCCGGCCCCCGCGACCTTGGCGATCTCTGGCCCATCTGCGCCAGCAGCGCCGCAGGCCGGCTTAGGCTCCGTCTGCAAATTGACCTCAGGGCCGAAGGCGGGGACCACCTACGACTTCGCGCCCATGCAAGCGGCCATTGGCGCGCCGTGCAACTACGGCCCGGACAACACTGGCGTGATTATTGCCGGTACGTCGCAGCCACCCCCTCCGAAGCCTGTCGCGGCTGCGCCCACGATGGGATCGGTATGCAGTTTCACGACCGGGCCGCTGGCCCTGACCACCGCCGATTTCTCCCCGAAGCGGGCGCCTCTCGGTACCCCTTGTACCGATGAACACGGGAGCCGCGGAGTGATCGTCGAGCATTGATCTTCGGCGGCGGCCCTTCGGTTCCAGTCCCGCATCGGACGTTGCTGCGTGCAGGGGCTTGCCTGTGGGCGGAGCGATGCGGGTCCTTGAAAAACGCCTCAGAGTTCCGGCGGCGTCCGCAACTGCTCGCGCAATTCGCTCGCCAGCGCGAATACCTGCCGCAGCTTGACCGCCGTTCCCGGCGCGAGCGTCGGCTCTTCCATGGCCAACTGGGTTTGCAGCAGCAGTCCGGTAATGGTCGTATTCATTTCGCCTTCCATGATCTGGGCCGCGGCCCGCATCGCCAGCGACAGTTCCCGTTCGCGCCGTTGCAACGCGGCGCGCACTTCGCGCAACACCCGGTTGCATCCGGAGATGCCAAGATTCACCTGGATGGGGACGGCCAGGCCCGCCTGTTGCCACAGCACTTCGGCACCGGCAGGGTCGGCCTCCACCAGGCTTTCGTCCAGCACCAGCACGCAGTATTCTCTTCGGCGCAGCGCAGCCAGCGCAACGCGTCGGTTTTCCGCCACTTCGACCGACAGGCCAAGTTGCCGTCCAATGGCAGCAGCACAATTGTCTGCTCCCGACATCGTCGTCACCAGCAATACGGACTGCGACATGCGATTTCTCCTTAGATGTTGACCGATTGCGTCTTCGTTGGGCCGACAGCGGAGAGCGAAGCCCCGCCCGAACGGATCAGACTTCCGGGTCGTCCGAGATGCCGTATTCCTTCAACTTGCGATAGAGCGTCGTCTTGCCGATGCCCAGCAGCCGCGCCGCCGTCAGCTTGTCTCCATTCAGCTGGCGCAGCGTGTTCAGGATCGCCTGCTTCTCCATCTCCGCGATCGTCAGGATGCTGGCATCGATCTGGACGGCCTCCTCCGGCGCTGTTTCCGCGGCGTCCTGCCGCTGCATTCGATATTCCTGCAACTGGGTCGGCATGTCTCCCAGGTGCAATACCGGACCGGAGGAAAGAGCGCACGCTCGCTCGATCGTGTTTTCCAGTTCACGCACGTTGCCTGGCCAATCGTAGCTGCCCAGCACGCGCAGCACATCGTCGCTCAGGGTGTACGACACCCCGGTTTCGCGACGGCGCCGTTCCAGAAAGTGTGCCGCCAACAGCGAAATGTCCGCACGGCGGTCGCGCAGCGAAGGCACCTTCACGTTGACCACATTCAAGCGGAAAAACAGGTCCTTGCGGAACTTGCCCTGCTCCACCATGGCAACCAGGTCCCGATTGGTGGCCGCCAGGATACGCACATGGATGGGGACCCGCTGGTTCGACCCGATCGGCCGAATCTCCTTTTCCTGCAGCGCCCGCAGCAGCTTCGCCTGCAGGTCGAGCGGCAATTCGCCAATCTCGTCCAGGAAAACGGTGCCGCCTTCCGCGGTCGCCAGCAAGCCTTCTTTGGAGCGGTTGGCGCCGGTGAAGGCGCCTTTCACATAGCCGAACAGCTCGCTTTCGATCAGGGTGGGAACCAGCGATCCGCAGTCGACCGGAATAAAGGGGTGGGCCGCGTTGGGCCCGTTGTAATGGATGGTGCGGGCGACAATCTCCTTGCCGGTCCCGCTTTCCCCCAGGATCAGCACCGGATGCGTGGTGTGGGCCACCTTGGACAGAATGCGATAGACCCGTTCCATCTCCGGGCTGCGCCCGATCAGGGTCCCGAACCCGTCGGATGTGCGCAGCTTTTCTCGCAGCCGGCGGCTCTCGGTATCGAAGTGTCGGCGCTCCGAGGCGCGCTCCAGCACGTCCGACAATTCGTCCATGGTGAAGGGCTTGGTCAGGTACTCGCTGGCCCCGGTGCGCATCGCCTCCACGGCGGAGGACACCGTGGCATAGGCGGTCATCACCACCACCACCGTTTCCGGATACAAGGTGCGGATCTCTTCCACCAGCGGCAGTCCGCTGCCGCCCGGCAGTTTCAGGTCGAGGAGCACAATGTCGGCCATGTGGGCCTTCAGCGCGGCCCGCGCGGCATGGACGTCCTCCACGCTGGACACGGCAAAACCATGGTTGCGCGCGATATCGGAAACAGCGGTGCGGATGGCGGTATCGTCATCGACCACCAGCACATGCATCATGCTGGCCCGCTCCAGGGGAGGAATTTGAGACGTGGGGGTAAACATGCGCGTTGTAGTTAGCATGGTACGCGGGTTCCTTTCCGATTTGCGCCAAAATTGTTGGGTTGGCCGTGGCGGCCTGCCTTCGGCATCTCCGTCTTCGGCTTCGGCATCTCCGAGACAATTGCCAGCTTTGTTTGCCGCGGGGCCGCGCTGCGCGGGCCGGCGGCGGGAGGCGCAGGCAATACCAGCGGCAACTCGATCGCAAAGCTAGCCCCGTGTCCGACCCTGGAACGGACGCGCGCCGATCCGCCTGCGCCCATCGTCAATTCGCGTACGATCGCCAGTCCAAGGCCGCGCTCCAGCCAAGGGCCGGTTGAGGCGCGTTTCGTGGAAAATCCAGAGTTGAAAATGTGGGGCAGAGACTCCGCGGCAATGCCTTTCCCCGTGTCGGACACGCGCAGCACCAGCGAGCCGGGTCTGGAGGGACTGCCATGCTCCAGCGCAATCCTCAATGTGCCTCCCTGGGGCATCGCTTCGATGGCGTTGCGCACCAGGTTCAGCAGGATCCGTTCAAATTCCGGCTCCTGTAACGCCGTCGTTCCAGCGCGCGCCACGGTTTTGACTTTCACCTGGATCGCGCTTCCGGCCATCTCTCGAAACAACGGCATACGCGTTTGAATCGCAGCAGCCAGGTCCAGCGGCTTCGGCGGGGCCACCGCTTGAGGCGAGGACTTGGGCAGTTTCGCAGGCGCCTGCGCGGAATCGAGCCAACGGCGCACCAGCCCCTGGCCGCGCTCGATCGCACTCGAGAGTTCCTCGATCCATTGGCGGCCCTCCCCAACGACCGTGCCGGAGGCGCGCAACAGGTCGCAGTACACCTGCAGCACCGTGAGCCAGTTGCGGGCGTCGTGCGCAAGATGACGCGCCTCCGCCGTTTTCTGCTCCTCCGGTGAGCCTGAAGCAGGCGGGCCGGGGAGAAAATCACGATGTTGCTTCGATACCGCGACGGTCATGGTTCCATCTCCGCTTGCTGTTGCGTATTGCCGTTTCGAGCCAGTTCCAGTGCCAGCGTGCTGGCCGAGCCAGTTCCACAATCGGATCAGATTCGCCGTTTATTCGCTTGCGGGATTCTTGTATATCACGATTCGATTCGATTTTCGTTCGCTCTTCATGCCTTTCCTCTATCACGCAGCGTGCCAAACCCATCCTCTTCCCCTAACGGTAAGGATTCAGGGGACTTAATTGGGACAGCTTTTCCCGCTTCGCGTTACCAAAGGCACTAGGACGTTTCATATTGGAACGAACGTTTTCCTAGGCATGCGTGTAACTTACTGATTCAATAGATATTTCCGAGAACTTCCCGGAAAGTCCATTTTGGAACTCCCTTCCCACTCTGGGATCTTCCCAAAAAGGCCTTCGTCGTTCCCATTTTGGGGTGGCCTGCAAGCACGAACATAAATCCCATTGCTTCAGCGCAATATCCACTTGCATATCCGTTCGTACAGTGTTACGGCCTCCGGGCATTCCCCAAATATCTCCAAGTTCAACCGCATGAGAAGTTGAGCTGCATCCACGTCGCCCACCTCGCAATTTTCGGAAGTCGTAAGCACATAAGAATCCATTAGATACTCAATAGCATGACCGAGAATTTCAAGGCCGCGGCCCTGTTTCGGAGAAGGTTGTCGCCTGATGACAGCAGATTTTTTTCGTTGCCATGTACCTTTCGATGAAGACATCGGATCATAAATCCTTATGGTTCATACGGATTCCTCTATAGAGGGATTATTCACCGATAGAGTACCGTCATTCTTCCCATTATGGCAAGAGCCAAAAAGAATTTGGGAGATATTCAGAAGCGTCTCGGGAATCGCGTTCGGAAAATTCGTCAGGAGCGTGGCTGGACACAACTCCGTCTAGCGGAGGCGGCGGGCATGAGCAAGACCTATGTCTGCGATCTGGAGAATGGGCGGAAGGAGCCATGCCTTGGATCGATTCAGATATTGGCGCATACATTCGAAATGTCGCTGGCGGAATTTTTCGGCCCGCTCTAGGAGTCTGTCGGGAATAGATTTACAACTCTTTAGAACCTAAAGACTTGCAAGATCAACACTTTTACATAATGCATTGATTATAAATATCTTAACTTGCCAGTAAAACCTATCTCCGACGCACTCTGAGCTTGAAAAAGAGGGTGCGCGAACGAGTCGCGCAAGCAACTCTGGGATCTTCCCAAAAAAGCGCCTTGCCGCTCCCATTTTGGCAAGCCCGCGAGTGCGACGAATTCTCGAAATCGCTACAATGGACTCCACATGCCCGCTCCCGTTCACCCCTACTTCCGGCCCGAAGGCCGCGCCACCGATGCGCTCCGTCCGCTTCGCCTGACCCTCGATTTTGTGCCCACCGCCGAAGGTTCGGTGCTCATCGAGCTGGGGCATACCCGCGTCCTCTGCAACGCCACCGTGGAAAATGGCGTGCCGGGCTGGTTGCGCAATCGCGGTCAGGGCTGGGTCACGGGCGAATATGGAATGCTGCCCCGCGCCACCCTCACCCGTACCCCGCGGGAAAGCGAACGCGGCAAAGTCGGCGGACGCACCCATGAAATTCAGCGACTGATTGGCCGCAGCCTACGCGCCGCCGTGGACCTGAAAGCCCTGGGCGAGCGCACCATCATTCTGGATTGCGATGTCTTGCAGGCCGACGGTGGCACCCGCACCGCCGCCATCACCGGCGCAGCGGTCGCGCTCCAACTTGCGATCGATCGCCTGGTCGCCGCCAAAACGCTGCCTGCTTCGCCCATCCGTCACCTCATCGCCGCCATTAGCGTCGGCGTTGTGGACGGCACGCCGCTGCTCGACCTGGCCTATGAGGAAGACGCCCGCGCCGATGTCGACATGAACGTCGTCATGACCGATGCCGGCGATTTTGTCGAGGTACAGGCGACTGCGGAACACCATACCTTCTCCCGCGAACAGCATTTCGCCCTGCTCGACCTGGCGGCCCGCGGCACACGCGAACTGATCCAGGCGCAGCAGTCCGCGCTCGCGCACCGATCGAAACTATGACGCCCGTCACCGCTTCCCTTTCTGCCGCCAGCGTAAAATAGAGACGACGATATGGAAGGGATGAACCGTAAGAAGGATGAACCTGGCCTTTCGGGGCCGCAACCGCCCAACAGACCCCACAAGACAAAATACGAAGGAGTGTACGACGATGAAGCTCACCCCCGGCAAATTGGCCGGCATGAAGGCCCTCTCGGATGACCGCGGCGTCATTGCCGCCGCCGCCATGGATCAACGCGGTTCCCTGCAGAAGTCTCTGGCCAAGGAAAAAGGCGCTCCGGTCGACGACCATGAGCTGACGGAATTCAAGACCCTGGTCACCGAAGTCCTTACCCGCCACGCCTCCGCCATTCTGCTCGATCCTGAATACGGACTGCCCGCCGCCAAGCGCCGCAATGGCAAGGGTCTGCTGCTGGCCTATGAAAAGACCGGCTACGACGCCGCCACACCCGGCCGCCTGCCCGATCTGCTCGACCACTGGTCGGTGCGCAGAATCCAGCATGAAGGCGCGAACGCGGTGAAACTGCTGCTCTACTACACCCCGTTTGAAAAGAAGGAAATCAACGACGTAAAATATGCCTTCATCGAACGCGTCGGCGACGAATGCCGTGCCCACGACATTGCCTTCTTTTTGGAAATTGTCGGCTACGACGCCGAAGGCGGCGATGAAAAGACGGTTGCCTATGCCAAGAAAAAACCGGAAATCGTGACCCGCGCAACAGCGGACTTCAGCGATGAGAAGTTTGGCGTCGATGTGCTCAAGATGGAAGTCCCCATCCAGATGGAGTTTGTCGCCGGAACCAAGGCATTCAAAGGCACTGCCGCATACTCGAAGGAAGAAGCGCTGCGTCTGTTCCGCAAGGCGGCGGAGGCTTCCACCAAGCCCTTCATCTATCTTTCCGCCGGCGTTTCCAATCCCGTCTTCATTGAAACGCTGGAGCTGGCCGGTGAATCCGGCGCCAAATTCAACGGCGTGCTCTGCGGCCGCGCTACCTGGAAGGACGGCATCCCCGTCTACGCCAAGCAGGGTGCCAAGGCCTTTGAGAATTGGCTCAAGGATGAGGGCGTCCGCAACATTGAAAACGTCAACACCGCGCTCAAAGCCGCCACTCCATGGCATGAACGCTTCGGCATGTAGCGTGCCATGATCGCTTCGGTCGATCGCGCTGCGCAAAAATTGAGGTCGCGGGCGTACATGACAACGGAAGCGCCTGCGCCCGTAGTTGCCAGCTTGCTTTGCCGGGCCAGTTGAACGCAGATCGGAAACGGCCGCTCTCGTCGGGTCGCCCTTTCCTGTCTCGTGGACGTATTCGCCTACCTGCCAACAACGATCACGGTGAAGCTGCCGGGAACCATGGGCGGCCGCGAATGGGGCTGTCCCGGTGTCGCCGCCGGTCGCGGGCCGCCAACAACCACTTTATCGCCGATTGCTCAAGATTTCCTGAATGGGACTCGTCCGCTGCCCGCGATCCGCGCCGGGAAGCGTCACCGAGGCGATCGTTCCGCGGCCAACTTCGCTGGCAATCTCGATGCTGCCGCCTGCCGCTTCCGTAATCGCCTTGCAGATCGCGAGCCCCAACCCCGCTCCGCCCGTATGCCTGGATCGCGATGGATCGCCGCGATAGAAGCGATCGAAGACATGGGGCAAATCTTCCGCGCGAATCCCCTCGCCGTTGTCCTCTACCTCGAAACCCGTCCTACCCTCCCGCGTTCGCACTCGCAGGACCACGCGCCCTCCCGCAGGTGTATGCTGCAGCGCATTGACTGCCAGGTTCGTCGCCAGCGTTGCGCACTCCTCCGCCGCGATACGCGCCGCCGTACCCTCGGCAGGCTCAACGACCAAAGTCACTCCTCGGATGGAAGCCAGCGACCCCATCTGCTCGGCCACCTCGCGCAAACATTCGCTCAGATCGGTCTGCGCCGGGGCGGCCGCTTCCACGCCGGGCTGTTCCAGGCGCGCCAACGTCAACAATTTCTGCACCAGGTCTTCCAACCGCGCGCAGTCGGTGAGACACATCTCCAGTCCACGTTCATACTCCGTCGCGGTTCGCTTGCGAGAGGTCAGCAACTGCAGCGACGATTTGATAATGGTCACCGCCGTCTTCAATTCATGTGCGGCGTCGTGGACAAATACCTGCTGCTGCAGAAATGCCCGCTCCAGCCGGCTCATCGCCGATTCCAGCGCATGCGCCAGCACTGCCAGTTCTTCCACCGCAAAGGCATCCGGCGGCGCGCGGAACCGCAGCGAGTTGGACGAGATCGCCGCCGCCGCCGCCGCCAGCTCTTGCAGCGGCGCCATGCCCCGCCGCAGCAACAACAGCAGGGTCCCGGCGGTAAACAGCAGGATCAAAAAATTCGAGAGGAGCAGAAATTTTGCGGCGTGGTTCATGGCCAACCAAAATGGCTTCAACGAGGCCGCATAATAAATGACCACCGGACGGGCGATTCCCGGGCTAGTATCGGTCTGATCGATTTGCCGCACTCCGTGCAGCGCAAACCCGCGATACCATTTTTTATCCAGGCGGAAATTGCGCGCGGTCCCCTGTTGTCCTATCGCCTGCTCAATCTCACTGTTCCAATTCGGAGAGCTGCCGACCCTCCGCCCCGACACGCCCCGCACCTCATACAGATCGCCGCGCGGCAGGTCGAGTGCCTTCGGATCCAGCATCACGTTGTCGCCGGCATCTTCCGCGTCCTGCACCGCGCCCAGCAAAGAATCCGCTCGTCCTCGCAACATTAAATCGAAGGCATGCAGGCTCTGCTGCCGTTCGTACAGCAGGGCCAGCCCTGTCGCAGCCGCTGTCAACAATAGCTCCACCAGCAGCACCGTCACCACCAGCCGGCGAGTCAAAGAGTATGGCTTCATGGCTGGGTCTCCCGCAACGCGGCTGCCAAGCGATACCCGCGCCCGCGCAGCGTCTCAATCCATTTTTCTTCTCCGCCGCGGTTCAGCTTGCGGCGCAGATTTGAAACATGGGCCTCAATTACATTGGAGTGGCGCTCCCAGTTGAAGTCGTACAAATGCTCCAGCAGCGACTCTTTGGAGATGATCGAACTCGGTCGATGGCTCAAATACTCGACGATGCGATATTCCGTCGGCGACAACTCCACTTCCACCCCTCCGCATCGCACCGAACGCTCCACCGTATCCACTTCCAGATCGCCCACGCGGATCAGCGGATGGCTCACTCCCTTGCCGCGACGGATCAACGCCTTCACCCGCGCCATCAACTCGCCCAGGTCGAACGGCTTTCCAACGTAATCGTCCGCTCCGGAATTCAACAACTCCACAATCGACGACTTCAACGTGATCGCGGTCAGCACCAGCACCGGCGCTTTCTGGCCGCGTTTGCGCAGCCGCTGCAATACCTCGGCGCCGCCGATCTTCGGCAGCATCAGGTCCAGAACGATCAGGTCGTACTCACCCGCCTCTGCCAGATACGCGCCGGTCTCGCCATCGCCGGCAATGTCCACGGCATAGCCAGGCCCCTCACGCAGCGCCGCCGCGATGTTCTCCGCCAATCGTTCTTCATCCTCCACGATCAGGACTCGCATACGCTCTCAGTTCCCCTTCGACCTCACTTGCCGAAGCCCTCATCGCTTTAGGACACCGTCCAGCATCGTTAATCTTTTCCGGCCATGTAAAAATGCACGGCTGGAGTGATCACCAACGAAAGCGCCATGGAGACAAGAATGCCGCCGATCACAGCAATGGCCAGCGGTTGCAGCATCTGCGAACCCGCGCCCAAAGCCAGCGCCAGCGGGAACATTCCAGCCACGGCGGCGACCGCGGTCATCACGATGGGGCGCAGCCTTCTGCGGCCTGCCTGGATCATGGAGTCTCGTGGAGAAAGTCCGAGGGCCCGGAACTTCACGTCCGCATCCAGCAGCAGAATTCCGTTCTTCGCCACAATGCCCACCACCATGATGAGCCCCATAAACGAGGAGATATTGAAATCGATTCCCGTAATCGTCAACGCAAGAAATACTCCGGAGGTGGACAGGACCGCCGACGCCAGAATGGACACCGGCGCGGAGAATGTTCTGAACTCAAACAACAGCACCAGAAAAACCAGCAGCAAGCCCGCAAACAGCACCATCAGCAAATCGCGGAAAGACTGCTGCTGCGTCGCATACGTGCCCCCGTATTCCACGCGAATCTGCGGCGGCAAGTCCACGGACGCTACCGCTTTTTTCACGCCGACGATGGCCTGCCCAAGGCTCGTTCCCTCCAGACGCGCCGACACTTCCACCAGGCGTTGCAAATTCTCCCGCAAGATCTCCGTCTGACCCGGAAGGTTTTCTATGGTCGTAAGCGCGCCCAGTGTAGCCGTTGTTCCCGCGGAGCTGACGAGCATGGTGTTGTTCATCGCCTGCGGCGAGGCGCGGTTCTGCTGCGGGAAACGGACCCGGATGTCATAGGCGCGATTGTTCACGACCAACGGTGTAGGCGCTGTTTGCCCCTGCAGCAAAGCAGTCGCATCCGTCGCCACTTCCTCCGGAGTAAACCCGCTGGTCGCGGTCACCGAAGGCTGAACGTGATACACCGTCTCCGGGCTGCTGATGGTGTCGTCGATTCCGTTCAAGACCCCCACCACTCCTGGGACGCTCGAGATTTTATCGGCCACGATCGGCGCCCAATGGCGCAGCAGATCCGGATCTTCGCTGAACAACTTGATGTCCACCGGCTGCGGCGCATTCGTCAGGTCTCCGATCATGTCTTCCAGCACCTGGTGAATATCGATGTCGATGGCCGGTTCCTGCTGGCTCACTTTGTCCTGCACCTCATCCATGATCGCGTAAATGTCGCGGCTGCGATGACTCCTTAGGCTCACAGAAATGTCGCCCGTGTTCGCTTCCGTCACCGCCGCCAGCCCAAGTTGCAAACCGGTGCGTCGCGATGTTGCCTTCACCTCTGGAATGGAGCGAACGATCTGGACGATATGCCCCACCACGCGATTGGTCTCCGCCAGTGAGCTGCCGGGCGGCATAATGTAGTCGACGGTAAATCCTCCTTCATCCATTTTCGGCAGCAGATCGGAACCGAGGGAGGCGTAGGAGAAGTAGGAAATTACGACCAGCACCACCGCAAACCCAGCCAGCCACCATGGCCGGCCCAGAACAAATGTCAGCAGCCGCTCATAAACCCCAATCACGCGCTTCATAAAACCGCCGATGCTGGCCTCCTCGGCTTCCATCATTCGTTTCGTCTCGGCCTCATGCGAGGCAAAACCGCCGATGCGGTCCTGCGGTTTCACCGTGTCCTTGCGCCGAACAAAATACTGGCTCAGCGTCGGTGTCCAGGTCAACGCCAGCAGTAACGATGTGATCAGCGCCGAAGCCATCGTAATCGCCAGTGCGCGAAAAAATGTGCCGGTCACGCCGGTGATGAGAACCAGCGGCAAAAAAATCACGACCGGCGTCAGCGTCGAGCCGACCAGCGGCGCCTTCAGTTCGCTCAGCGCGCTCTCGACCGCCCGCATTCGCCCTTGGCCCGCATCGCGATGCAGCACGATATTCTCGACCACAACAATGGCATCGTCGATCACCAGGCCCACCGCGGCCGCCAGTCCGCCCAGCGTCATCAGGTTGAAGGTCTGCCCCAACAGTTTCAGCACGACAAATGTAACCGTGATTGTTACTGGAATCACCAGCCCCGCCACCAGCGAGCTTCCCCAATCGCGCAGAAAAACGATCAGGACAATGCAAGAAAGTACGATGCCGATCAGGATCGCGTCGCGCACGCTGCGAATGGCTTCCTTCACCAGTTGCGCCTGGTCGTAAAAAACTGAAAATTGAATCCCGGGCGGAAGGTCTTTCTTGATCCGCGCCAGTTCCGCGTACACTCCATCCGCGACCGCCACGGTATTGGTCCCCGGTTGACGGTTGATGCTCAGCAGCACTCCAGGCTTGCCGTCCGCCGTAACCACCGTGTAGACAGGCTTCACTCCAGGTTTCACCGTGGCCACGTCGCCAATGTGCACCGGGACACCGGCAGGCGTGTTTTTGATGACGATGTTGGCGATCTCGCTGGGATCGTGAACTTGCCCATCCACCAGATCGAGCACCAGATCGTGATGATTCGGAATCAACCCCGGCGATTCGATAAGGTTCGTCCGGCGGACCGCATCCAGAATTCCTGTCACCGTCACCGATGTCCGCAGCAATTTCGCCGGATCGGGAATAATGTCGAACTCCGGCACCTCCCCGCCTTGCACCAGCACTGTGGCGACGCCATTCACGCGGTTCAGCCGCGGCTTCATATCGTAGGTCGCTATCTCCCACAACCGGGTCGCGGGCATTGTGGAAGAAGTCAGACCGAATCCGAGAATGGGAAAACTGGAAAAGCGCAGCCGAGTCGCTTCCATCCTCGCCGTGGGAGGCAGAGAAGTCTGGACCACTGACAATGCCGCGTACACCCGCTGCAATGTCTGGAACATATCCACGTTCCAGTCGAAGAACAGGTCGACCTCTGCCGTGCCCCGGCTGGTGATGGAGCGGACCGTTTGCAGTCCCTGCACGCTGTTCACGGCTTCTTCGACTGGACGCGTAATAGTGACCAGCATCTGATCGATCGGCATCACGCCGTTGTCGATCGCGATCAACACGCGAGGGAAATTTGTCGTGGGGAAGACGGCGATGGGAATACTGAACGCCATGAACGCGCCCACCAGCGACAACACCACAATCACCGCAATCACGGCTTTGGAATAGGTGACGAACCACGCGGGCTTCTCTGCCACATCTGTACCGCGCGCATTTGAGGGTGGCCCATTCAAGCCCTCGGTTGGCTTGAGTGGGGTTGAAAGATTTGTCATCCCGACCGGAGGTTGCTGTGGCGACCGTAGTGGAGAGACCTGCGTTTCCTCCCGCTCGGGACTGTCTGGCCCGTTCAATGGAATGTCCGCCATGGCCCTCTACGCCTCCGCCTGCTTGCCGGCATTGGCGCTGGCGGGCGTGGCCTTCACTTTTGTCTTATCCGGTAGCCCATACTGGCCGCTCACGATCACCTGCTCGCCCGCCTGAATACCGCTCAGAACCTGGATCATCGGACCCTGCCGAATCCCCGTCTTCACGTTTTGCGAATATGCGCGGCTGTCCGACTTCACCACCATCACGGACGTCTGCCCGTTTGCGCCCAACAATATTGCGGAAGCTGGTATGACCAGCGCATCCGCGATCGTTCTTGCCGTGATGGAAACGCTCGCAGTTGTGCCCGGCTTCAACTCGCCTCGCGGATTGTCCGCTTCCACCCACACTTCTTCCGTCGTGCTGCCCGGGTCCAGCGCCGGACTCAACACCGTGACTTTGGCTGGAACATCTTTGTCCAGGCCGGGGATGCGGAGCGTGGCCGCTTGACCCAGTTGCAACAACTCCGCCTGTTGTTGCGGAATGTGCAGCCGCACCACCACCTTGGACGTGTCCATCACGATCAGCAGCGGCGTTCCCGCCGGCGCCACGTCGCCGGGATAGACAGCACGGTCCGCAACCGCGCCATCGATGGGGCTGCGAATTTCCGTGTACTCCATCTGCGCTGCTGCGCCCAGATATTGTCCGTGCGCCAATTCGAGCTGCCCCTTCGCCGCCTTCTTCTGCTGCGATACACCCAGCGCTTGCAGATTTTGCAGATGTTTCTCCGCTGTTTCGTAGGCGCTGCGCGCCGTCGTTAACGTCACTTCCGTCGCATCCAGTTGCTTGCGCGCAATCGCGCCCTGCCGGTACAGATTTTTCTCGCTGTCGTACAACTTCTGCTGCGCCGCCAGCGCCGTGCGCGTGTTCACCACGTTCAGATTCGCAGTCTGAATTTCCTCCGGCAACGCGGAAGCGGTCGTCGAAGCATAGGTGGCCTGCGCCTGATCGTAGCTGCCCTGGGCCGACACTACCGCCGCGGACAGGTCTTTGTTTTCTAGCACCGCCAACAATTCCCCGCGGTGCACTTTGTCGCCTCGCTGAACGTAGAACCGTCGTACCGGCGCAGTGATCTTAGGCGAGATCGACGCCTGATGGATCGGGTACAACACGCCTTCCGCAGTCACCAGATCGACAATCGTCTGCACCTTCGCCGGCGCGGTCTCCACGCTGACCACCGGCTCCGGAGGCGGCAATGTGTTATCGCCGCTGCAACCGGTCGAGGCCGCCATCATGGCGGACACCATGATTGCGATCGCGGAGAATGAAAAAATCGATCGACGCAAGCGACGCATCATCTATAGGCTCCCGGTCAACGTCGCCAGATTGGCAAGCGCCGTCGCATAGCGCGTTTGCGCGTCGGCAAATGCGCCTCGCTCCAGCGTCAGCGTGTCTTGCGCGGTCACCACCTCCAGCGCGGTGGCATTGCCGCCCTTGTATTGCAGCAATGTCAACTTCAGGCTCTCCTCCGCATTCGCCGTCGACGACCGGCGAATTTCCATTTCCGACTTGGCCACCTTCGCCTCCCCATAGGACCGCTCCAGATCGGCGATCAGCTTCCGTTGCGCAAACTCGCGGTCCTCGACCGCCTGCTCTTCCAGCTCTTCCGCAGTCTTTACCCTGCTGTGGGTCGCGCCCCAATTCCAGATCGGCAGCGTCAACGATGCCAGCGCCGAGTATCCAAGGTTCTGAATCGGCCTGCCATGAAGCTCAGGATCCAATCGCGGATTCGATGGCGTTTCAGTTGCGAAACGGTTGGCGTCGATCCCATAAAAATAGTCGAGAGTCATCGTCGGCAAATATTCCGCCTTCGCGATCGTCACCGCGTCGGAGGCCATTCGAACTGCTCGGAACGCTGCGTCGAGCGCAGGATTGTGCTGCCGGGCCTCGGCCTCGGCCTCGTCCAGAGACGGAAGCAACAAGTCCTGGGCTGGATCGTCGACCACAACATAACTTTGATTCACGTCCGGAAACACCATCAAGGCCAGCGCGACACGGGCATTTTCCAGCGCCATCTGTCCGTCCTGCAACGCCACGCGACTGTCGTCGAACTGGATTTGAGCCTTGACCACGTCGGCGTGCGCGACCTCTCCGCCGTGTTCAAGCTCCTTCGTCGTGTTCAGAAAATCCTGCGCAACCTGAAGCGCCTGCCGCAGCGAATCGAACTTCCTCTGCGCAGCAACCACCGTCGCGTAATTCTGCACCACCGCAACCGTCAAGCCCCGCTGCGCAATCTCTGCCTGGTCGTGCGCCAACGCGGAAGCCACGATGCTGTGGTGGTAGATGGCAATGTTCGCCACCGATAGAGACTGATGCACGTCGGCCTGAGCAATGTACTCATGCACGCCATTGTTCGCAATATAGCGCGCGGTGGGCGTTCCGTTGCCCTCGGTATACACGTACTGCGAATTGTAGGAAACGATCGGCAGATTCGCTGCCCGGGTTTGCGTCGGATTCTCGGCGGCGATCCTTTCATTCGTCAACGCCAGTCGCACCGCTGGATCGAGCGTCTTGGCGCGTTGCAGCGCATCCGCCAGAGTCAGTTGCACCGGCGCTTGCTGACTGGACGTTGTAAGTTGCGCGGAAGCTGCAACACTCGAAGTGCCGCCTGCGGTTTGCGCAGGCGCCGTGGCGACGACAAACAGCATCGCCATTCCAATGCAAGCCAACTTCGCTGCGGATGAAAAATTCAATGTCTCTCCTGGCTCAATATTGTTGTCCGGTAGCTTGACGTCGCTGTACTGAGATGGACGCGCCAAACACCCACCGGCACTCCCCGTCTCCGAGCCTACGACGATGCGAGAAATCACATAGTTCATTTGTACGTCTCTCCACTGAAGATAACCTTAAGACGCCCGCTGAACGCAAAGTGGGTACCTCCGCCATCACCCGAAACTGATGATAAGCAGCATCGAATTTCGCGCAATGCCGTGGCGGAAGGCCGCTGCAAAAAAGGGGTATAGTGGCTGACATGAAGAAACACACCCTCTTCGCCACATGGTTCTTCGCAGCCTCCTTCGCCTCCGCCTCGCTCGCGGCTTTCGCTCAGACCACCGCAGCCACCGCCCCGACCAAAGATTCCAGCTATATTGACCCGCAGGGGACGGCGCATGTGACCCGCATCGTGCCGATACCGAAGACCGTGAGCCCCCAAGCGCGGCAGTTCCTGGCGAGACCGGTCTCGGACGCCAAGCCGAACGTTTCGCTGCAGCAGCGACGGTCGGGCACGGATACCTGGCAGGCGCGCGCGGGCGCGGAATTTGAAAAAGTGTATCCGGTGAACGTGGCGCGGAGCACCATCGCCGGCATCCCAGTGCTGATCGTCACTCCGCTGACTGTGCCGCCGGAAAAACGGGACCGCGTGCTGATCGACATTCATGGCGGCGGTTTCAATTCGGATTCGGGCTCGCTGACGGAGACGGTGCCGATTGCCAACCTGACCCAGACCAGGGTGATTGCGGTGCTCTATCGTCTGGCGCCGGAGCATCCCTTTCCGGCGGGCCTGAACGATGTCATCACGGTCTACAAGGAAGAACTGAAGACCCACAAACCAAAGAATATGGCGATCTACGGCACCTCTGCGGGAGCGATTCTGACCGGAGAAATGGCGGTGAAGCTCAAGCATCTCGGATTGCCCCAGCCAGCGGCGCTGGGAATTTTTTCCGGCATGGGCGACTTTGACCGTCCCGGCGACTCGCAATCGATGTATGCGCTGGAAGGCCTGTCCGGGCACCTCGAACCGCCGTCGGGCGCGCACGATCCAGGATACATCGGTTCCACCAGCCCGAAAGATCCGGTTCTGTCGCCGGTGTACGCCAACCTGACCGAACTGCCGCCAACGCTGTTCATCACCAGCGAGCGCGACATGCTGTTGAGCGGCACGACAATTTTGCACCGCGCATTTTTGAATGCCGGGGTCGATGCGCATCTCATCGTCTTTGAAGGGCTGCCGCACGCGTTCTGGAACGATGTGAAGCTGCCCGAGTCGCGTGAGGCGAACCAGGACATGGCAAATTTCTTCGACCGATATGTGGGAAAATGATTTGTGCGTCGCCTCGATCGGGTGCCCCACGATAAGGACGAAGGCATTGTCAAGGCAAAGTTTTCCTGTGCGGTGCGGTTGCATCGCGTGAATTGCCCGAGAGGTTGAGGACCAGAACCCCGGAAAATTCATGCTGCATCGCCACGCGGTGGATGTATCGCCGAACTTCGCCCCACCAACCATCGATACGACCTTCAATATCAGGCCAGGATGCTTCCATGCGGACATCCAGCCTACTGCTGGATGCGAGAAGCGCCCAATCAATCCTTCGGTCTGGCTTGCGCCGACCCGGGCCACTCGCGGGCTGCTCTCGTTACGGGCGATCTCCGGATAGCCGACGTTCTGCCGCAACATCCAGTAGAGTCGCACGGTCAACTTCCTGGCCGCCGCCACCTTGGCCACGCCTTTCGGCTTGCGGTGGCAACGCGCCTGATACTGTTTGCGAAATCCATCGTCCAGCCGGCTCACGCTCTGCGCCGCCTCCCCCACCCGCACCTGGTGACCCAGCCGCTCCAGCAACTCAATGAACCACTGGCTGCCGCACGCCTCGATCCCGATCAGTGCCGGCGCCTCCAGCGCGCCATAGAACCGCTCCGCCTCCCCGTCGCCATGGATCAACTTCCGTTCCGTCACCTCGCCGGTCTCCGCATCGAAAACCGCCGCCTGCTGCCGACTGGGACGAAAATCGCATCCTAATAATCTTCGTAGAAGGCCTCTCCTTGCTCCGCAGCTCCTGGTCCTCAACCAAAAGCCACTGCTCCATCGTAGAAGCCTTCCTCCTTATCCCATCAATTCAAGCCGCGTTCTTCTGCGGCTAGAGCAGAACTATGGTTGCTGTATGCCGTAGCCGCAGTGTCGGAACCATGCGGCGGCGTTGTCGGGGGTGATGGTTTTGAGGGTGTCGCCAACGGCCTGTTCGAGGGCTTCCTG
>JAJYVR010000038.1 GCA_021791935.1 Acidobacteriota bacterium | reverse complement strand
AACGTGACGGTCACGAAAGACCTGCGGGCCATGGCGGACGAAAGCTTGAACAGGATTGAGAAGATTGTGGGCCGAGGCGCCAGCGCGCGCATCGTTTTTCGTTCTCAGAAACATCGTTCGATCGCGGAAGTGACTGTGATTGCCCGCCAACACACGGTGGTGGGCGTGGCCGAGGCGCCAGACCTGGCCATTGCCTTGCGGACGGCATTGGAAAAGACGGAGAAGCAGGCAATTCGCTGGAGGAAAAGCAAGGTAGAGAAAAAGCGCCAGGCCAAGCCGATCAGCGCAGTTCTACCCGCGGCCCCTTCAGAAGGGGCCGCTCCGGCGGAAGAGAAACCGCTCGCAGCGGCCGGCAGGAACGGAAGAGCATCGGTATCGACGAAGAGAAAATCTTCCGGGGTGCACATTGTTCCGGCACCGGAGGCGATGGCGTTGCGGCCCATGACCATTGAAGAAGCGGTGAAAGAGGCGGAGTCGGGCAATCGGCAGGTATTTGTGTTTCGCGATTTGGCGGGCGAGGTGAAAGTGCTGCATTGCGCGGGCGACGGATTGGTGCGGCTGACGGAAGTTTCCTGAGCCGTCGGAAATTGCGAAGAATTCTGTCGTTTCCGGGGCGCAATTTTCAACGTACAATCTTGGCTCGCGCTCTGCATATCTGAAAAACTTTGCTGCGGAGCGGAAGAGGACCGATGACGCGCACGGCCGGTAAGAAACGATTGAAGCCAAGGGCTGCGAAAGAGCAAACGGAAAAACTGCCAACCGATGCCGCTGGATTGGTTGTGTCGAAACCCGTCAGGTTCTCCGCGGCGAAACGCGCTCGCGGCGCGGAAGCAAAACGGCCGCTGGCGGAAAACGAACTCGTCATTGTTACGGGAATGTCGGGCTCTGGAAAATTGTCGGCGCTGAAGGCGTTCGAAGACCTGGGCTATTATTCGGTCGACAATTTGCCCATCGACTTGATTCCAGCGTTTGCCGATCTGATCCGGCAATCTCCAGAGACAAACCGCGCCGCCCTGGTGGTGGATGTGCGGGAGGGCTCGCACCTCGACCGCTTTCCGGCGATTTTGCGCAAAGTGCGGCAAACGACCTCGACCCGGCTGCTCTTCCTGGAGGCTTCGGACGAGGCACTGCTGCGGCGGTTTTCAGAGACGCGCCGTCCTCATCCGCTGGGCCGCATCGACACCATTCGGCGCTCGATCCAGTCCGAACGGAAATTGCTGGAGCCGTTGCGCAACATCGCGGACGTCTGCATCGACACGACCAATTTCAATGTCCACGAATTGCGGGCCCACATCAATGGGCTGTTTCAGCAAGAGAGTGGCGAAAAGAACCTGCTGATTTCTTCCATCAGCTTCGGCTACAAGAATGGCGTGCCGCAGGAAGCCGACCTGGTGTTCGATGTGCGCTTTCTACCCAATCCGCATTTCATCCCGGAGTTCCGTCCGCTGACCGGCCAGGACGAGAAAGTGGTGCGCTACATCAATCGTTTCCCGGAGACCAAAGAGTTTATTCAGAAGGTCCACGATCTGCTTCTATTTTTGCTGCCGCATTTCGTGCAGGAGGGGAAGAGCTATTTGAGCGTGGCCTTTGGTTGCACGGGCGGCCAGCATCGCTCGGTGATGATCGCGGAAAAGATGCAGGCGCTGCTGCAGGCCGACGGATACCAGGTGAAATGTCTCCATCGCGACATGCCGCGATAGGCGCAAACTTGCTGGAATGCTATGTTTCTATCGCTTCTATGGTGAGCGCGCTGGGACTCGAACCCAGGACCCACGCATTAAAAGTGCGTTGCTCTACCACCTGAGCTACGCGCTCTCACCAAGTTCCAAATTATCACAGAGACACGCCTGCTCCTACGCCGTGGCTGGGTCGGGTCTTGACAACGCGTCAATGCGGAAGGTCCTGTCGCGTCATTTGTTCAGCCAAGCTGCGCGGCAGAATCTTGGGGGCGAGTGCATCGTCGCAAAGCTTATGCGCGGGGAGTAGTGCTTTCGAGCAGGCCCGCCTGCAAGAATTCGCTCTCTTGTCTGGAGAAGGACGATTTTTGTCGCAGTGCAGTGAACGGCCCGCAGCCCAGTCCTTGTCCGCGCCCTGATAAACTGGACAGTTTGCTAGCAACAGAGCGATGAGCGCGACAAAGCGATGAATGCGACAATTCTGAACACACGTGCCACTGTAGAGGCCTATCGGCATACGGCCGCCGACACCATGGAGTTGGTGGGGAACACACCGATCGTGCACCTGGGCCGAATCTCGCCCGAGAATGGCGCGGCGATTTACGCGAAGCTGGAATTTCTGAACCCTGGCGGCAGCATAAAAGATCGTGCCGCGCTGGGATTGATTCTCGATGCGGAGCAGCGCGGCGTGCTGCAACCGGGCGGCACGGTTGTGGAGGCGACCGCGGGCAACACGGGCGTCGGTCTGGCGTTTATCGGCGTTCGTCGGGGTTACAAAGTTGCGCTCTTTGTGCCCGAAGGTTTTGCCGAAGAAAAATGTATTCTGATGCGCGGCTTTGGCGCAACAGTCGAACGCACGCCGGAAGAGGAGGGCATGCAGGGCGCGATCCGCAGGGCGCTCGATCTTGCGCGCTCCATTCCCGGCGCATGGATGGCGCGGCAGTTCGACAATCCTGCCAACCCGGATTTTCATTTCCGGACAACGGCGCAGGAAATTCTCGATCAGATGGAAAACCGCATCGACGCATTTGTTGCCGGAGTCGGGACCGGCGGTACGTTTACCGGGATCGCTCGCAGATTGCGTCGGGACTTGGGCCGCGTCCACACGGTTGCCGTTGAAACTGAAGGCTCAGTCTTGCGGGGCGGCGCGCCAGGCAAGCATAAGGTGGAGGGAATTGGCGTCAGTTTTATTCCAAAGACATTCGACGCATCGGTCTGCGATTCCATCGTTTGCGTGAGCGATCGCGACGCCTTTGCTATGGTGCGCAGGCTCGCAACGGATGAGGGCGTTCTGGGCGGGTCCAGCTCCGGGGCCAATGTATTCGCGTCGCTCGAACTGGCGCGAACCATGCAGCCAGGGCAACGCATCGTGACCATCATTCCCGATTCGGCCGAGCGATATCTTTCAAGGAACATTTTCGATGGCGGCCTTTGACAATGGATTGCCGCAGCTTTCCGACAAACTTCACGCACGTAGATCTAAATCCTGCAACCCTTAAGGACCCTAGCCATGACCGAACGGATGAAAGGTTTTTCGACGCGCGCAATTCACGATGGGCAGGCCCCAGACCCGGTGACAGGCGCGGTCAACGTTCCCATTTATGCCAGTTCCACGTACGTGCAGCAGGAGATTGGCAAAAACAAGGGGTACGAATATTCTCGTGCCTCGAACCCGACGCGGACCGCTCTGGAAGAAAACTTTGCGTCGCTCGAAGGCGGAACTTCAGCCCATGTTTTTGCCAGCGGGATGGCGGCGATCACCGCGCTCTGCACCATGATGAAGAGCGGGGACCACGTTGTATGCAGCGACAATATGTATGGCGGGACGACGCGTCTGTTCAACCAGGTCTTGACGCGGTATGGCCTGGAATTCACCTATGTCGACACTTTCGATGCGAAGAATGTCGATCGGGCCATTCGCGCGAATACCAAACTCGTGCATATCGAAACGCCGACGAATCCGATGATGGCATTGACCGATATTGCCGAGGTCGCGGACATTTGTCACAGTCACAGTGTCGAATTGAGCGTCGACAACACATTCATGTCCCCGTACTTTCAGCGGCCCATTGAATTTGGCGCTGACCTTGTCATGCATTCGACGACAAAATTCTTGAATGGCCATTCCGACGGCCTGGGCGGTGTGCTGATCGGCACCAAGCCGGAGCACGCGGAGACGTTTGCCTTTGTCCAGAAGTGCACCGGCGGCATTCTGTCGCCATTTGAGTGTTGGCTGCTGTTGCGCGGCGTGAAGACGCTGGCGGTACGGATGCGCCAGCATGATGCCAATGGCCGTATTGTTGCCGATTGGCTGAACAAGCACGCGAAAGTGCGCAGCGTTTTTTATCCGGGACTGGCGGACCATCCGCAACACGACTTGGCCAAGCGGCAGATGTCCGGATTCGGATCGATGCTGAGTTTCGACCTTGGCTCCTTGGAAGCAGCCAATCGCATGTTGAAGAAGTTGAAGGTTTGCAGCCTGGCGGAATCGCTGGGCGGCGTGGAGACGCTGATCTCACACCCGGCTTCGATGACCCATGCTGCGATCGGCGAAGAAGGGCGGCGCAAGCTGGGCATCACGGATGGTCTGGTGCGCGTCTCGGTGGGGATTGAAGATGTCGAAGACATCCTTGCGGACCTGGAACAGGCGCTTACCGCCGCCTGAAGTAAGTCATCTGGCCGAAGTAAGTCGATTGTCCGAAGTAAGACTGCCCGAATGAATGGCCAGAGTGAGGAATCAATCCTTCAGCTTTTTGCGAATCTCAATGTTCAATCGCTTGATTTTTTGATTCAGCGTGGATAGCGGAATGCGGAAGGCTTCCGCCGCGTCCGTCTGGTTCCAGTTGCAGTGCTCCAATCGGTCGGTGATGATGCGTTTTTCGATCTCTTCCAGAATCTCAAACAGCGATGCGTCTGGATTGTTCTGCAGCAGACTAGCTTCAAAGCTGCGGCCGGTCAGGTGATCGGGTAGCAGTTCCTTGGGAATTGTCTGGTCGGTGGAGAGGACAACGCACCGTTCGATGACATTTTCCAGCTCTCGCACATTGCCCGGCCATGAGTAATCGATCAAGGCGCGCATGGTTTCCGGAGAAATCTTGCGCAGAGGAAGTTGGTTTTCTTCGCAAAAACGCTTCAAGCAATGCGCCACCAGCAGCGGAATGTCCTCTTTTCGATTGCGCAGCGGAGGCAGGTCGATGGTGATCACGTTGAGCCGGTAAAACAGGTCCTCTCGAAACCGGCCCTCGCGCACGGCCAGGCGAAGGTCGGCATTGGTCGCAGCGACGATCCGCACGTCTACCTGCAACTCCTGTACGCCACCGACCAGCATGAACTTCCGGTCTTGCAGCACTCGCAGCAGTTTTGCCTGCGTGTCCAGCGCCATGGTGCCGATTTCATCCAGAAACAGCGTGCCGCCATTCGCAATTTCGAACAGGCCCTTCTTCGACGCAATGGCGGAGGTGAATGCTCCCTTGACATGGCCGAACAGCGTGCTTTCCAGCAGGTCGGATGGCACCGCGCCCGTGTGGACGGGGACGAAGGGCTTATCGCGGCGCGGCGAATGCGAATGGATGGCTTTGGCGATCAGCTCCTTGCCGGTTCCGCTTTCGCCCTGCACCAGCACCGTCGACCGGCTGGGCGCTACCTGACCGACCAGATCGAGCACAGCCTGCATGGTTTCGCTTTTGCCGATGATGTTTTCAAAACTGTAGCGCTGCTTCAGGGCGCGCTTCAGTTGGATGTTTTCCGTTTCCGCGCGGTGCTGTCCAATAGCGCCGCGAATATCGGCCAAAAGCTTTTCGTTGTCCCAGGGCTTTTGGATGAAATTGTTGGCGCCGAAGTGCATGGCTTCGACCACGTTCTGCACCGTGCCGTACGCCGTAATCATGATGACCGGAAGGTTTGCGTGCTGGGCGCGGATTGCCTGGAGAATTTCGAATCCGCTTTGACCGGGCAGGGCAAGATCGAGCAGCGCCAGATCGAACACCGAATCTTCCAGCGCCTGCAAACCCTTGGCCCCATCGGGCGCAGTCGCGACTTCAAATCCCTCCAACTCCAGCAGGAGTTGCAGCGATTCGCGGATGGCCGCTTCATCGTCAATGACGATGATGCGGGGCGGGAGGGTACTGTCGGTTTCTGGAGAAATACTTTCGTGCGCAACCTCAGGCATGAACGGGATTCCTCAATTTAGGAAATTGCAGATGGAAGGTCGTGCCGCGGCCAACTTTGCTTTCCACCTGGATCTTGCCGGCGTGCTCCTGAATAATGCCATAGCTCACCGAAAGTCCCAGGCCGGTCCCGCGCCGCTGACCTTCAACCACGGCGGTTTTTGTGGTGAAAAATGGGTCGTAGATGCGGCGCAAATTTTCCGCCGCAATGCCGGAGCCGGTGTCGCCGACGATCACTTCGACCTGTCCATTGTCGAGGGTTTGCACGCGCAATATGCCGCCGTCGGCCATCGCGTCCTTCGCGTTCAGAAAGAGATTCAGAAACACCTGCTGCAGCTTTCCCATATTGCCCAGGATGTCCGGCAATTCCGGCTGCAAGGCAAGGTCGACGGCGATGTTTGCCGTGTTGAACTGATGCTGCAACAGCGCCAGCGTTTCCCGCAAAACGTGATTCACGCTGACCGGTTTGAACTCGATGGTGCTGGTGCGCGAAAAATTCAGCAGGCTGTTGACGATTTCCGATGCGCGAAACGTTTGCTGCGTGATCTTGTCCAGCAGCGGCGCCGTCCGCTCGTCGCCGCGAATCTGCTTGGCCATCATTTGGGTATAGGAAGAGATCACAGCCAGCGGGGTGTTTACCTCATGGGCGATGCCGGCCGCCAATAGCCCGATCGAAGAAAGCTTGTCGGCCTGCATCAATTGGCTTTCCAGTTGCACCCGCTCAGTGATGTCGTCGACAAGAATGATGCGGCCCACGGTGGTAACGTCTTTATCGACCAGCGGAGCAATGGTAATGTTGGCGTTGCGGATTTCTCCGGCACGGGTGGCAAGTTGAAACTTGTAGAGAGTATGGACGCCGTTTTCGTGTTTTACGCGGTCGTACTCAGCCAGGAAATCCGCCGGAAACAAACTTGCCAGCGGCTGATTCAACGCTTCCGAACGCGGCACGGCGTACATGGATTCCATCTGCGCATTCCAACTGTCAATACGGTCCGCGAGGTCGACTGCCAGAATGCCGATGTTGATGGACTCGACGATATTTTCATTGAATTCTTTTAGCTGCTCGTACTCGGCAATCTTTTCCTCGAGCCTGGCGTACAAGCGCGTGTTCTGGATCGCGATGCCGACATAGCTGGCCAGCGTTTCCAGCAACTCCACGTCCTCGCTGGAAAGGAAATCCCCGTTCGTGGTGCGGCCCAACCCCAGCACGGCTATGGTGCGTTGCTGCACGCGACAGGGAAGATAATAGTTCAGGTCCAACAGAGAGACGGCGCGTTGCTGACTTTCGGCAAGGTGGGGCGCATTCTGCGTGCTTTCCAGAAAGATGTGCGAACCGTCTTCGCGGCCGTCGAAGCGAAGAAATCCGGTATCGAGGTCCTCGGTGCGATTGAGCGCCGGCGCTGGAATTCCATGACTGGCCGCCAGCCGGAACTTTGAGACGCGGTCGTCTCGCTCGTCGTCGAGGAAGACGCCAACCCGGGCAACCTGCAGGATGCGAGGCAGCCGGTCGACCAGGGCATTCAGCAAGGCTCGCAGATCGGTTTGCGTATTCAGGCTGCGGGCAAATTCGACCAGGGTGGCGCGAGAATCGAGCCGTTTGCGGTCGAAGATGCGGTCCACGCGGTCTTGAATGGCGCGCTTGATGGGATCGAACACCAGCGCTGCGATAATGATCGCGGTTGCCAGGCCCCATCCGCCCGCCGCGGGCAAATTTTTGTGGACCACTTCACCGGCAAATGCGACCGCGCCAAAGTAGATTGCGACCAGCGTTCCGGTTGCCAATGTGTAGGTCACGCCGCGCTTGAAGATCAGGTCCACGTCCATCAGCCGGTAGCGCACGATCGCGTAGCTGAATGTCAACGGAAGGAAGACCAGGCACAAGACGCCGATCTGGCCAAGCAGCGTCGGCGCCGATGGTCCAGCAAGGAGATAGGGAATTGCATAGAGCAGCGTGAAGGGGGTGACTGCGAGCAGAGTGCCGCGCGTCAGCCATTTCAGTTGCTGGCGCGTCAGCGGGTTGTCCGCCCGGCGATAGTTGATGAAGAACACCAGCGCCGCCGCCACGTAATACAGTGCCATGTAGCCGATGGCGACCTGGTTCAATCGGTGAATCAGCAGTTCTGTCGCAGACCAGAGACGAATGGCGGCGATGAAGAGGCCGAGCACGGCAACGCCTGGAAGGTAGAGAAGCCACGCCATGCGGCGGCGACGCATGGTCGGGTTATGCTCTGGGAAGGTGAAAGCGAAGTGCAACAAAAGCGCGGGCTGGGCGGCGCTGGCCGCGACGTTGCCCCAGAAAATGAACCAGTCGAACAGGTTCAGCTTTCCAGTGTAGTTAAACGCGTAGAGGACGAAGGACGCCAGGCAGAAGATATAGAAGTGGACCGAGCGCGGCGCCGTCCAGCGGCGGAACAGAATGTACAGGCCGATCAGCAGGTAGACCAGGGCGATCAAGCGCAGACCGATGTTGATATTTCGGTCCGTCGGCACCAAAATCACTGGGATTTCCAGCCGAATGCCGGAGCGAGTCACCGAATAGGTGGCTTTGGTCCAAATGCCGGTCGCAAACAGTTGCCGTTGCAGCGAGGCAATACGCAGGGTGCGATGGTTGTTGATTGCGGTGAGCAGGTCTCCAGCTTCGATGCCGGCACGATCGCCGGGGCCGTGGGGCAGCACCTTCTGTGCGACCAGTCCGCCGGGGGCCTCGGCCCACCAGACTCGATCGGTCGGGACCTGAAACTGACTCTCGTGGCTATAGTTAATTGAGGCCAGAATCACCGCGGCAACCGTCAAGACTGCCAGCACGACCGCTGCGATTCGGAATGGAATGTTCCGCGGCATTTCGAGGCTTATCTTTCCGCGTCAGAATGCCAGGGCCAATTGTGCGGTTTCTGATGCAGTGTACTTAATGTTGTGTGCAACTTGCGTGCCAGATCCATTGCTGCCGGCGATAGACACTCTACCCCATGCAGATGCCGGAACTTAAAGTAAATAGCCAGCGTAATTTCGAGTCTCGACGTTTCCTTGGTTGCCACCGTTCCATTACGGGCTGGTTTTGGCTGCGAATGGCGGCGTGAAGGTGATTTTCAGCCTGGACGCCAAGCGGGCCTTGATCTGGAGCCTTATACGCCTGCTGTAAGCGGTCGTCTTCAGTGGACGAATACCTATCCACAATTCTAAATCGAAATATATGATTTATGGAATTTCCGCGGCAACCGTCGCCACTATTGGGGATTGCGGATTTCCCGCGATCAGGATTCGCAAATCGCGGAGATTGTTTCCCGAAGGCCCAATCATGATCGCGGCTTTTCGATCCACCAGGAAGGGACAGGCATCGAATCTTTCCAAAGCTCGCGCGATCATGCCTGGATTGCAGCCTGCCAGGGTAGCGCGATCCACGACAGCGCCCGCGGCTGGACTGTTGCCATCGATCCCGTCCGATCCGGCCGAGAGAATGGCGATGGGATCGTCCTCAGGCCGGAGCAACGTGGCGGCATAAAGGGCAAACTGCTGGTTGCGTCCACCCAGGCCGATCACGGAGCCATGGCTGCCGTTCATCGGCAAACTCACGCTCACCTCGCCCGCCGAGATCAGGCACACCGCAGGATGCTCGACGCGCAAATTTCGCAGCCGGTCGAGCAGATAATGGGCGGCGGCCTTGTACTCCCATTCGTCGCAACGATTGTCAATTACCGCCAGATAACCCTGCGCCTCGGCATTTTTCGCGGCGGCTTCGGCAAGGGCTTGCGCACTCAACAAGACCGAAGCTTGCGCGTGCAAAACCTCCGGCTTCGGCGTCTCCGGCAGTGCATCCGATTCAAAAAACTGCCGCACCGAAGCAGGGAACTGGGCCAGTAGGCGGTAGCGTTCGAGAATCTCTTTGCATTCGGCCACCGTGGAAGAGTCTGGGACGGTCGGACCCGAACCAAGAGCGTCCTCGCATCCCGCCGGAACGTCCGAGATCAGCATCGATCGACAGATCGCATTGCCGGTGGCCAACGCGAGACGGCCACCTTTCACGGCGGAAAAATGTTTTCGAACACAATTGATTTCAGTGATGGAGGCGCCGCTGCCGACCAGCGCTCGATGGAAGTTCACCGTGTCGGCGAGCGAAATGGATGGGTCCAGCGGCAACTCCATCATCGCGGAAGCTCCGCCGCTGATCAGGAAGAAGCAGAGCGTCTTCTCGGGCGCGTCTTGTGGCAATTCCTTCAACATCGCCAATGCAGCGCGTGCGCCAGCGAAAGAAGCTTGATTGGGCGACGGATGGCCGCCCGCAAAAAATCGAAATCCATTTGGAAGCTGGGAGGGGAGCGATGGAGAGCCCTCCGGGGCAATCAGGACTCCCGCCAGATCGCACTGTGCGGGCAACGTTCGTTGTTGAAGCAACGCGATAAGCATAGTTCGCGCGGCTTTCCCCACCGCGACAACCCGAACGCGCTGTATTTCGCCGAGATCGATCGTCTCTTCGCCGACATGCAAGGTTTTACCGCGCACGGACACGTGGCGAGCGACGGCCTGCTCCACGCTACAGTCAGCCAGGGCTCGGTCGAAGATGGTTCGCGCTATGTCTCGCAAATTTGCCATGCGTCCATCCATTCGTGAGTCTGTCGTCACCGGCTGTCAGCGAGAAAGTTGTGTTTCACCCAATGGATGATCGCAGCTTGCACCTGGCCCAGCTTGCCTACAAAGAAATGATCCGCATCGGCGATCCACACCATCTGCTTCGGCTCCGGAGCGGCAGCGACCACGGCTTCGACCTCTGCGACAGGGCCGTATGGGTCGTGGTCGCCGCTGATGAAAAGCTTCGGCTGGTTGCATGTTGGCAGATAGCCGTAGGAATATCGACGACCCTCGGCGACGACGGGAAGGCCCAGCGCGATCAGGCCGTGGACACGCGGGTCGCCGCAGCACGCGCGCATGCCGACGTTGGCGCCGAAGGAAAATCCGGCGAACAAAATAGGACGGTGAAATTCCTGCTCCAGCCAATCGAGCGCGGCGCGCACATCTTCCTGTTCTCCGTGGCCTGCATCATGCAGTCCCTGGCTGCGGCCCGTGCCGCGAAAATTAAAGCGCAGCACAGGAAAGCCCAGGCCATGCAGGGCCTTCATCGTGCGATAGACAACCTTGTTGTGCATGGTGCCTCCTCCCATGGGGTGAGGATGACAGACCAATGCGCAATAGGGCGCGTCGTCGCGGCCACGATTCAGCAGCGCTTCCAGCGTGCCCGCGGGGCCGGGGAGATCGAAGGATCGAATGGAGGAAGGGATGGACAAAGGTTCCATAGGGATGGCGGTAGAGACATTTTACGTGCGCCGGGCGCGGTATGCTGGAAATGCCATGCCTACAGACCCGGTTGCACTCACACGCCAGTTGGTGGACATCGAATCCATCAGCGAAAATGAAGCCGAGGTCGGCCATTTTCTCTCCGGCTATCTTCGGGAGCACGGATTCCAGGTAGAAACGACGCCGGTTCCGCACAGCGCCGGCCGCGAACGGTTCAACGTATATGCGGGAATTTCCAGCGACCCTCCTGACGTGGTGCTGTCGACGCACATGGATACGGTGCCGCCGTTTCTTCCCAGCCGGGAAGACGACCAGTATATTTACGGACGCGGCAGCAGCGATGCCAAGGGCATCCTTGCCGCGCAGGTGGCGGCGGCGGAGCGATTGCGCGCCATGGGAGTGCGCGTGGGTCTGCTGTTCCTGGCTGGCGAAGAACGGGGCAGTCACGGCGCGAAAGTCGCCAACAAACACCCCAAGGGAAGCCGGTTCCTGATCAACGGAGAGCCCACAGACAATCGACTGGCGCTGGCGTCCAAAGGCGTGTTGAACGCTATGATTCGGGCGCGCGGAAAAATGGCGCATTCGGCCTATCCCGAGTTGGGCGACTCCGCGATTCATAAATTGGTTCGCGTCCTGGAGCGTCTGCTGCACATGCCTTTGCCTGCCGATCCGGAAGTCGGCCCATCCACGTTGAACATCGGCTTGATTGAAGGCGGCCACGCGCCCAATGTGATCGCAGATGCAGCCTCGGCCACGATTCTGGTGCGGCTGGTGGGACCGTCGGACAAGATTCGCGCATCCGTGCTGGATGTGTTGGGCGACGACGCGGAACTGGACGTCACGCTGGAAATTCCATTCCAGAAATTGAAGCGCATTGAGGGATTGCCCACGATGGTTGCGGCTTTTACGACGGACATTCCTGCGCTGTCGAACTGGGGCGAGCCGCTCTTGTTGGGGCCGGGCTCGATCCATGTGGCGCACACGCCCAACGAGCGGCTGGCCAAGCAGGAACAGATGGAGGCCATCGATTTGTATACCCAGGTTGCGCATCGCCTCGTGCAGCGATCAGGCTGCATCTAACAAACAATTGGAACAATTCAGGACGGAAGGGCAGCGCAAGATGGCAGATCCACAGGAACGCGCGGACGAAATTTCTGGGCAAGTGTCCCAAGCGGGACCCGTGCGCGAGCCGGCAGGAAAAGAACACGTGAATGGGTTGGCGAAGGCGGCGTCTTCGTATCTGCGCTCCGCCATGCATCAGCCGGTGGATTGGCGGGAGTGGGGCGACGACGCCTTTGCGCGGGCCCGCAGCGAGAACAAGCCCATTCTGCTGGATATCGGCGCGGTGTGGTGCCACTGGTGCCACGTGATGGACCGCGAATCCTACGAAGACGCGGAGATAGCCGACATTATCAATGGCCACTTTATTGCCATCAAGGTGGATCGCGATGAACGTCTTGACGTGGATGCGCGGTATCAAGCAGCGGTGCAGGCGATGAGCGGTCAGGGAGGCTGGCCGTTGACGGTGATTTTGACGCCGGAGGGCAAGCCATTTTTTGGCGGCACCTATTTCCCGAAGGATGAACGCTACGGACGTCCTGGCTTTGGCCACGTGTTGCTGACCATGGCCCACGCCTATCGCGATCGCAACGACGAAGTGCTGGAGTCCGCCGATAGCGTCGTCGCAGCCATCGAATACAACGAATCGTTCTCCGGACGTTCGGCGGATTTGCATTCCGGCATTGTCGACAAGCTGGTCCAGTCGGCGTTACTGCAATTCGACAAGCACAACGGCGGATTTGGAACGCAGCCGAAATTTCCTCACCCATCCATCCTGGACCTATTGCTGGACCACGCGACGCGCAGCGCGGATGAGGGAGCGCGCAATGCGGCCCGACTGACGCTGGACAAGATGGCCAGCGGCGGAATGTACGACCATCTTGCGGGAGGGTTCCATCGTTACTCCGTCGATGAGCGCTGGATCGTTCCGCACTTCGAGAAGATGTCGTACGACAACTCAGAGCTGTTGAAAAACTACGTCCACAGCTTTCAGAGCTTTGTTGAACCGGAGCACGCGCGGGTTGCGTTGGAGGTGATTCATTGGATGGACACGGTATTGAGCGACCGCGAGCGCGGCGGTTTTTATGCGTCGCAGGATGCGGACGAATCGCTCGACGACGACGGCGACTACTTTACCTGGACGCAAAAAGAAGCGGCTGCGGTCCTGACTCCGGAAGAGATGGAAATTGCTGCTGTTTATTACGACATTGGCGAGCTGGGCGATATGCACCACAACCCGCAGAAAAATACGCTGCACATCGATCACTCGCTGGCAGAGGTGGCGCGTCGCGCTGCGCTCAGCGTGGAGCAGGCGACCGAGTCACTGCAGTCTGCGAAAAGAAAACTGTACGCGGCACGGTTGCAGCGGCCGACGCCGTTTGTCGACAAGACCGTCTATGTCAATTGGAATGGCCTTGCGATTTCAGCGTATCTGGAGGCGGCGCGCGCACTGGAGCAGGAAAGCGCCCGCCGGTTTGCTTTGTTCTCGCTCGACAGAATTCTGCGGGAGTCGTGGCATGTGGACGGCAGTCTCGATCGCGTTGTGGCGTATGCGGATGGGAAGTCTCCATCGAGGCCGGTGGCCGCAATGCTCGACGATTATGCAGCGCTCGGCCTGGCGTGCCTGGATGCCTGGGAATCGACCGTGCAGCTCCACTATTGCCAAAAGGCGGAACGTATCGCCGATGCCATGGTTGCGCGTTTCTATGATGCCACGAATGGCGGATTCTTTGACACTGCGCAAAACTCCTTCGCAGCAGCGCCGCTGGGGGTGTTGGCAGCTCGTCGAAAGCCGCTGCAAGACTCGCCAACTCCGGCAGGGAACTCGCTCGCCGCAATGTTGCTGCTGCGTTTGTCGGAGATATGCGGACGCAATGATTTACGAGAAAAAGCTGAAGATACACTTGAGACATTTGCCGGGGTCGCGGAACAATTTGGCTTGTATGCCGGGGCCTATGGGCTGGCGCTGCGGCGCTATCTATTGCCGCCGGTACAAGTTTGTATCGTCGGCGAGGATGAGGAAGCCCGTCGCCTGGCTGTCATCGCAACGGCGCGATATGCGGCGAATAAAACCGTGCTGAGATTGCCGCGCGCCGCTGTGGAAGCGCACGCGCTGCCGCCCGCGTTGGCCGAGACGCTTCCCCATCTGCCGGAGTTGAGGACAGGTCGAAGTTTTGCGGTGGTCTGCAGCGGAACAAGCTGTCAGCCGCCTGTGGATGAGGCCGAAGCCCTGCTTGAACTGCTGCACCGAATGTTGGAATCTGGAAACTGAGGATGCGAGGAAGAGAATCTTTATCTGGAAAGATGCAAGCCACGAGGCGTATATGACCGATACATCCAAAAAGCTGATCGACCCGGAGGATTTCCGCGTATCGCCGGGCAAAAAGGTAAAACTGAAAGATTGGCCGACGCGAGTGAAGCCAGTGTATGCGACGAAAGAACAATATAAGGAAATCCTGGAAGATCATGTGCTGAAGATGAGCTCGCTGCAACAGATCCTCTACGCCTCCAATCGCTATGCTTTGCTGCTGATTTTTCAGGGAATGGATTCCGCCGGCAAGGATGGCGCGATTCGCCACGTCTTGTCCGGGATCAATCCGGAGGGTTGCCAGGTCTTCAGCTTCAAGCAGCCGAGCGCGGAGGAGCTGAAACACGATTTTCTGTGGCGCACCAACTGGCGACTTCCAGAACGGGGAATGATCGGCATTTTCAATCGCTCCTACTATGAGGAAGTCCTGGTTGTGCGCGTGCATCCGGAGATGCTGCGCAATGAAGGGCTCTCGGAAGAACTGCGCGATGAAAAAACAATCTGGAAAGAGCGGTATCGCTCCATTGTGGACCAGGAGGACCATCTCTATCGCAATGGAACGCGGACCGTAAAGTTTTTTCTTCACCTTTCCAAGGAAGAACAGCGGCAGCGTTTTCTGGCGCGCATCGACGATGCGGAAAAAAATTGGAAGCTGAGTCTGGCCGACATCCACGAAAGAAAATACTGGAAGGATTACCAGGAGGCGTATGAGGATTGCCTGCACGCGACATCGACTAGCCACGCGCCCTGGTACGTTGTCCCGGCGGACGACAAGGAAAATGCTCGCATCATCGTTTCCAGGATTGTTCTCGATGCGCTGGCTCAACTCAAGGTGAGTTATCCCAAGACCACGGCGGCACATCTCGCTGAACTGCAATCGATCCGTAAGCTATTGGAGAAGTAACGAACAGGCCGCATCGCGGGAACGTGCGGCAACGACAACACTCACTCGCCGATGTCTTTTGGGTCCGGTACAAAGCGATAGCCGATGCCGCGCACAGTTTGTAAGTGCACGGGATGAACAGGATCGTCTTCCAGATAGCGGCGCAGGCGAACGATGAAGTTGTCGATGGCGCGCGTGTCGGTATCTTCATGTAGGTGCCAGACCTTCCCCAGAATCTCGCTGCGGGAGATGGCCCGTTCCGGATTGTGTACGAGATAGCGCAATAGCTCCACCTCCATCATTGTCAGCCGCACTTGCTTGTCGGCAGCGCGCAGTTCGAGCAGGGAAAAGTCGATTGTTTTGCCGTCGAAAGTATACTCGTCCGCTGTTTGCGCGTCCTGTTCCGATGTCTGGGGGTGAAGCCACTGAGAGCGGCGCAGCAGACCGTTCAGGCGAGCCAGCAGAATGGAAAGCTCGAATGGCTTGGGCAGATAGTCGTCCGCTCCGGCAGCAAAACCTTCCAACACATCTTCCGGCCGTCCGCGCGCGGTCAGCATCAATACGGGCGTGTAATTTTCCGCCGCTCGCATGGCGCGGGCGACGGCAAATCCATCCATCCCCGGAAGCATCACATCCAGGACGACCGCATCGAACGGGGCCGATTGTTTCAGCAGCAAATCGATCGCGGATTCCCCATCCCCGACGACCACAGCCTCGTGTCCCTCAGCCTGAAGGTTGAAAAGCAGCCCCTGGGCGAGGTGGGCTTCGTCTTCGACAATCAAGATGCGACTGCCGGTCCTCTGGTTCGATTGGCTCTCGGTTGCAAGGCCGGGCGGGTTCAGTCCATCATTGCTCACAAATCCCCTTCCGTCGTTCACGAATGCAACAGGCGGGGCAACTGCACCGTGATCGTCGCGCCACGGCCTTCGCCATCGCTGGTTGCGCTGGCGTCGCCGCCATGCTGGCGCGCAATGGTGCGAACCAGAAACAGTCCCAGCCCGGTGCCCTTGGTGCGCAACACGGTCAGACTGGGCACGCGATAGAATCGCTTGAAAATCCGCTTCAAATGCGCATCCTGAATGCCGATGCCGTTATCGGTCACCCGCAGGACCACCCAGGCATCGTGCTCCACGGCAAGCGCAACGCGAATCTTTGGATCTTTCGGAGAATATTTCACCGCGTTATCCAGCACGTTCATAATGGCCGCCCGCAAGTCTTCCGGGTTTCCCACGACGATCGTTGACATGCCACGGGTTTCATTCAAGAACTGGATTGCCTCGGACGGCAAGTGGTTTCGCAGCGCCACCACCTGACAGGAATCTTCCACCATCTCCTTGATATCGACGCGAATGCTGATGTCGTCGGGCCCGCGTTGGCCAACTTCACCGGCCTTCAGCACCTGCTCCACCGTTGCCAGCAATCGCTCGCTGTCGCCGATCATGACGCGATAAAACTCCTGCCGCTTGTCCTCGCTCAGGTCGCGCCGCTGCAGGGTCTCAAGGTACAGGCGGATGGAGGCGATCGGGGTTTTCAATTCGTGGGTGACGGCATTCAGAAAGCTGTCGTGGCGTTCGTTGCGGCGTATTTCCCGCACCAGGAAAATGGTGTTCAATACCACGCCGGCAATCAGGATCCCAAAGAAGAAAACTCCGAGAACCAGCGGCACAATTTCATGCCAGTTGAGGATGACCCAGCGGACATTCAAGCCGATCGCCAGCGCCACCAGGCAGGCGCCCAGGGTGATAAAGAACGCGATGGTCCCGCGGCGGCGAGTGATCTTTTGCATGGTCGTTCCAAGGTTTCCAGGCAAACGAAAAGCCTGACGGCAGTATAGAGCGGATTTCCTTGAAGGAATCGCTCCAGCCGTCAGGCTTCAGGGCAGGAGAGGGACGTCAAGCTTTACTGGGGTTGTACGCCCGCGGGGCGAGGATCGGCGGGATCGAATTGAGCAATCTTGATCTGTCGCGCCAGGCCAAGCTTTTTCAGTAGCCAGATGCCGTAGTAATTGGGATCGATTTCATACCATGTAAGGCCGTGCCGGGCCGATACAGGATGCGCGTGATGGTTGTTATGCCATCCCTCGCCACCGGTCAGCAGGGCAACCCACAAGCTGTTGCGAGAATCATCGCGGGTCTGGAAGCGGCGGGAGCCCCATAGGTGGGTCGCGGAATTGACCAGCCACGTTGCATGAAGCCCAATGGTGACGCGGAAGAATATTCCCCAAAGGACCCACTTCCATCCGCCGATCGCCAGCAGGACCATACCTTCGACGGTCAACGGGACCCAGTGATACTTGCTCAACAAAACATAAAAGCGGTCCTTCGCGAGGTCGGGCGCATAGCGGGCCAGCATCGCAGTTTCGGTGTGCAGGGCCTTGCCTTTCAGAATCCAGCCGGCATGGGCCCACCATCCGCCTTCCGTGGGCGTGTGCGGATCACCGACGTGGTCGCTGTACTGGTGATGCACGCGATGGGTCGCAACCCAGAACATTG
>JAJYVR010000037.1 GCA_021791935.1 Acidobacteriota bacterium | reverse complement strand
CAGCCCACCGTTTGGTGATGCAGCGTGAATCTACCGGAGCTCTGGTCCTCAACCTCTCTGGAAAGACAAGCGATGCAGCCGCACCGCACAGGAAAACTGTGCCTTGACAAAGCCTTCGTCCTTATCGGGGCACCCTCGTTTTTCTTGGTGCGAGGGGGGACGGCAGGTCGCTCCGCTGCGGTCGGGATGACGGCGCTTTTTTCATCCCATGTCTCATACCAATTTGTTGTCATACGTAGAGTAATCAGGCGGCAGCCTCCAGTATCCACGGGAAGGCGATCATGGAACGCAGTGTTTCTGGTTGCTGATGCAGCCGGTGTAGGCTGGTGGAAACAGAGTCCATCACTTCGTCCAGATCGTCGAAGATGCGATTGCGCATATCGTTTTCGCGTACATAGTCCCAGACGTGCTCGGCTGGATTCAGTTCCGGACTATAGGGTGGCAACGGCAGCAGCCGCATGTTGGAGGGAAGACTCAGTTGGTGCGCTTTGTGCCAGCCGGCGCCATCCAGAAACAGCACGCAGTGCTCGGGGGCAAACTGGGCCGCCGTGTGGGCCAGAAACAGACTCATCAATTGCGTATCCACCCACGGCAAAACCAGCGAACTCATGCGCCCATCGCTGGGAGAAACGGCCACGTAAGCATAGAGGTACTCGCGCACCAGTTGACCGGCGACCTGCGGTCGCAAGGGCAGCGGAGCCCAACAACTGCGTGGGTCGCTGATGCGGCCAAAACGTCCCTCGTCTTGAAAGAGAAGACGGATGCGAGTGCCCGTGGGAAGGCTCTGCGCTATGGTTTGGAGGGTTTGCGGAAGTTTTTTTTGAACTCCGCAGCCTGAGCAGCGTCGTGTTGGCTGTGGTGCGGACGCGGCGTCAGCTTGCGCCACTCGTGGCGGTGCAGAAGACGGTAGACATAGTCGAGCTTGATGGGGCGTCCCAGGACTTTCGACAATGCTGCTTGCAGTTGTTTGGCGGTCAGCAGATCGCCCGTCTCGGCCCGGGCCAGATACTGGGCCAGAAAGGCGCGCTCATCTTCAATCGGCATCAGGCCCCAACGCCGGCCGCCGCGACCTTTGCGTTCCAGCCCGCCCGGGCCGAGCAGGTTGTACTCGCCCACCCATTTCCACACCGCCCGTGTCGAGACCGCCAACAACTCGGCCACGCGATGGGCGGGAAAGTCGCCCAGATGAGTCAGCCAGATGGCCAAACGGCGCTGATAGGCGGTCTTGTCCGGCGCTTCCTTGACCCAGACCAACAGCTGATCAGCAGTAAACCATGGATGCAATGTCGAGGGCTTTCGCATCGGAACGCCTCCGATACGAATCATATCAATACTCTATGTATGATGTCAAATTAGTATCAGAGGCGAGGCATGGGGCACCCGGCGCTAGGCTGACTTGGCGGCAGCCAGGGCGTCTTTGGCGGCGGCGAGGGTGGCGCGGATTTCTTCTTCGCCATGGGCGGCGCCGAGGAAGGCGGCTTCAAACTGCGAGGGCGGCAGCCACACACCTCTGTCCAGCATGGCGCGGTGGAAGGCGGCAAATTGCTTGGTATTGGAGCGCGAGGCGCTGTCATAATCTGTGACCGGATCGCCCGTAAAAAACCAGGTAAACATGGAGCCGACGCGGTTGGTGGTGACGGCAACTCCAGCATCGCCGGCAATTGTGGCCATGCCCTCGGCGACGGCTGCGGAAACCTTTTCCAGTTGCGGATAGACGGTATCGCGCTGCTCGACCAGGGTACCGACTGTGGCGATGCCAGCCGCCATGGCCAGGGGATTGCCGCTGAGCGTTCCCGCCTGGTAGACCGGGCCCAGTGGAGCCAACAGCCGCATGATCTCCGCACGACCGCCGAATGCGCCGCAGGGCAGGCCGCCGCCGAGGATCTTTCCCAGGCAGGTCATGTCCGGCTGAATGCCGAAGAGCTCCTGTGCGCCACCGAGGGCCAGTCGAAAGCCGGTCATCACTTCGTCGAAAATGAGGACCGTTCCCTCGCGCGCCGTGATCGCTCGCAGCGCCTGCAGATATCCGGGCTTCGGCGGAATGCAACCGGCATTGCCGACCACGGGTTCGACAATGATGCAGGCGATTTTGGCGTTGTAGCGCGTGAAGGCTTCCTCAACAGCGGCGATGTCGTTGAAGGGCAGCGCGAGGGTGTGCTGAATGGTTTCTTCCGGCACGCCGGCGGAGCCTGGAATGCCGAGCGTGGCAACGCCGGAACCGGCCTTGACCAGCAGTGCGTCGGAGTGACCGTGATAGCAGCCCTCAAATTTGATGAAGAACTTGCGATGGGTGAAGGCGCGGGCAAGCCGGATCGCCGACATGGTCGCTTCGGTCCCGGAGCTGACAAACCGCAGCATCTCAATGGAGGGAAATGCCTGGCGAACCATCTCGGCGAGATCAGCCTCGGTGGGCGTGGACGCGCCGAAACTGACGCCGCGCGCCGCAGCTTCCTGCACCGCTTTCACCACCTGCGGAGCGGCGTGGCCCAGAATCATCGGCCCCCAGGAGCCGAAGTAATCCAGGTAGCGATTGCCGTCGGCATCCCAGAGATAGGCGCCTTCCGCGCGAACGACAAACGGCGGCTCTCCGCCGACGGCACGAAACGCGCGCACGGGCGAATCGACGCCTCCTGGCAACAGAGTTTCTGCCCGCCGCTGCAACTGGCGGGAAAGCTGCATGGAACGTACAGATGAAGTCATCGATATTCAGTATAGGAGGAGCCGCGAAATTCCGAGCTGAACAGCTTGCGATGCTACACTGATGCTTCCCGGTATGGTTGTGTTCCGTGACTTCACCTGCCCCCATATTCCGTAGAGTTCGGGCGAGAGGGTCGTACGGTTTCAGAACATTGCCCGCCGGCATCCTTTATCCCCGGAACGCACGCCTGTGGCCAGTAAGTCGTCATCCAAGCCAACTCCCCCCCCGATTACATACGCCGATGCAGGCGTGGACATCTCCAGCGGCGACCGCACCAAACAGCGCATCAAATATCTTGCTCAGCGGACCTTCAACAAACATGTGTTGAGCGAGATTGGCGGCTTTGGCGGCCTGTTTAAACTGGACACCGCGCGCTACAAAAATCCGGTGCTGGTTTCCAGTGCGGATGGCGTAGGGACCAAGCTGAAGGTTGCGTTCCAGATGAACATGCATCATACCGTCGGCGCGGACCTGGTGAACCACTGCGTGAACGACATTGCCGTGCAGGCGGCGACGCCGATATTTTTTATGGACTACCTGGCGTCGAGCAAGCTGGACGGAGACGTGGCCGAGAAAGTAGTTTCCGGCATGGCCGATGCATGCCGCGCCAACGGCTGTGCGTTGATCGGCGGAGAAACCGCGCAGATGCCGGGGTTCTATCACGACGGAGAATACGACCTGGCCGGGTTTATTGTGGGCGTGGTGGAGCGCGAAAAAATCATTACCGGCGCAGCGATTCGACCGGGGGATTTGCTGGTCGGGCTGCCTTCCACGGGATTGCACACCAATGGATATTCACTGGCGCGAAAACTGTTTTTTCAGGTGGCCAAGTATACGCCGGACCAATACGTGAATGAACTGCACGAGAAGGCCGGCATTGCGTTGATGAAGACCCATCGCAGCTATCTCAGCATCATCCGCAAATTGACGGCCTCCGACCTGGTCGCGGGAATAGCCCATATTACCGGCGGAGGCATCACAGAAAATCTGCCTCGCATCCTGCCCAGGCATGTTTCTGCCGTGGTGGAGTTGGGTTCCTGGCCGGTGCCGGCCATTTTCGATCACCTGCAGTCGCTGGGCAATGTGGAGCGCGACGAAATGCTGCGGACCTTCAACATGGGCATCGGGTTGATCTGCGTTGTGCCGGTGGAGAAGTACAAGCGCGCCAAGGCACTGCTGGACCGCGCCAATGAGCCCCATTTTGTGGTTGGAAAAATCATTAAGGGCGACCGCCGGGTGTTGTACAACTAATTCGACATGAAGCATCTCGGCATTCTTCTTTCCGGTCGTGGCTCCAATTTTCTGGCGATTGCCGATGCCATCGATCGCGGCCAGATTGAAGACGCGGACATTTCCATTGTCATTTCCAATCGCGCCGAGGCCGCTGGAATTGCCGCCGCCAGAGCGCGTGGACTGAGTACACAGGTGGTTGAGGCGCGCGGACGGAAACGTGCCGAGCAGGACGCCGAAATCATCGCCTGCCTGCAGGACCATGGCGTGGACTTGGTCTGCCTGGCCGGATACATGCGCCTGCTGTCGCCGGAATTTGTGGCCGCCTATCCGCAGGCCATTTTGAACATTCACCCCTCCTTGTTGCCGGCGTTTCCTGGCCTGGATGCGCAAGCGCAAGCGCTGCAATATGGGGTTGCCGTCACCGGTTGCACAGTCCATTTTGTGGATGAGCAACTGGACCATGGCGTGATCGTGTTGCAGCGGGCCGTTCCAGTGCTGCAGGGCGATGACGAAGAAACTCTTTCGGCGCGTATTTTGGAGCAGGAACATATTGCGTACCCCGAAGCCATCTCGCGAGTGCTCAGCGGAAATTACACGATTGTGGATCGGCGGTATGTTTCCCGTGCATCGCACAACGAGACATTGATCGAGGAATCCAAGTGATGCGATTTGTGAAAGCGCACGGCTGCGGGAATGATTTTCTGATCGTCGACGAGTTGGTCCAGGAAAATCGTCTGAGCGAAGTCGCGCGAATCCTGTGCGCACGCAACGTGGGAGTGGGCGCGGACGGCGTCGAGTATCTCACTCTTGGCGACAATGGCGGATATTCCATTCGACTGTTCAACGCGGATGGCTCGGAAGGGGAAATCTCCGGCAATGGCACACGCTGCGTAGCTGCCTACCTGGCCCAGGACGACGATGCCAGTGAGTTTTCCATCCGTACCCATGCTGGGTTGCGCCGCTGCCGCATCCTGGAACGTAATTCTCCGCGATATCTCATCTCTACGGAGATGGGGATTCCAACCCTGAAGGCTCATACCGTTACCCTGCGCGATGGAAACGCCGTGGTTGGGGCGGATGTGTCGATTGGCAATCCGCATTTTGTCACTTTTGTGGACGCGCCGGATTTTTCCTGCGCAGGCCGGTCATGGCAGCAGGTCGGAGCCGAAATCTGCGTGCATCCAGACTTTCCCAAAGGAACCAATGTTGAATTTGTGCGTGTGACGGATACAAATAAGATTGAGTTCCGCATTTTCGAACGCGGGGTGGGACCGACACTATCTTCCGGCACCGGCACGTCAGCCTCCGCCGCTGCGAGCATCGAACTGCGAGGCACCGCGCGAAAGCTGACGGTCGTTGCGGAAGGCGGCGAGCAAAAGGTTAAGTGGGCGAAAAACGACTCCAGCTTGATGCTGACGGGACCTGCGGAAATCATCGCGCAAGGGGAGTGCCTGCTGGTATGAGCGCGCCATCGACAGCCCAGGACGCTGCTGTGAAGCCTGCGGTTCTTCCGGCAGCGTTGCGCGCGGGAGATGCCGTTCGGTTGATTTCTCCGGCCAGTTGGTTCGATCCGAACAAAGTCCAGCAAGGGATGGATTCCTTGCGCGATCTTGGTCTGCAGCCACAGTTGGGGACCCACGCCCTCGCCCGCTATGGGCAATATTCCGCCGGCACTCCAGCGCAGCGACTGGAAGACTTGCACGCCGCATTCAGCGATGCTTCAGTGAAAGCGATTATTTGTAACCGTGGCGGTTACGGATCGGTGGAAATGTTGAACGGACTCGATCTGGATCTGATTCGAAGGAATCCGAAAATTTTTGTAGCATGCAGCGACATTACCAGCCTGGAAACATACATCCACGATGCGACCGGCCTGGCGGTGTTCCACGGGCCCATGGCTGCTGGAGATTTCGCGCGGGACAATGGAGTCGATATCGCGAGCTGGCAGGCCGCGCTCTCGCAGAACCTTCCCTGGCAACTCGGGCCGGAAGCCGGCTTGCGCACCCTGAAACCCGGTCGCGCGCAAGGAAAATTCTATGGCGGGTGCCTTTCCATGCTGGTCGCTTCACTGGGAACGCCGTACGAAATTCAAACGGCAGGAACGATCCTGTTTCTGGAGGATATTGGCGTCAAGCCATATCAAATTGACCGCATGTTATTGCAATTGCGCCTGGCAGGGAAGCTGGCGGATGTACGCGGCATCGTGTTCGGCGCCATGCTGGATTGCGTGCAGCCGGGAAATGCGGATGAATTGCTGGACGCCGTGTTATTGCGTGTTCTGGCTGATTTTTCTGGCCCGGTCGCGATTGGGCTGCGTTCCGGCCACGTGCTGGAACGGAACATTACGGTGCCGATCGGCGTTGAAAGTGAACTGGACCTGACAAGTACGCCGATGCTGCGGTTTCAGCCGTCGGTCACATTCAACCAAGGGCCACGATGAGCGAAACCCAACAGTCAGGCCGCAATGCTCAGGTCGCTCAGACGCGGCACGTCCACTTGATTGGAATCTGCGGCAGTGCCATGGCATCGCTGGCCGGCATGTTGCAGTTGCGCGGGTGGCATGTAACCGGCTCCGACAAGGCCGCGTATCCGCCCATGTCCAACTTGCTGGAGCAGCTCCATATTCCCATTGCGCAGCCGTTTTCTGACAAGAATTTGGGGCCGCGACCCGATCTTGTGATCGTCGGAAACGCGATTTCGCGCGGCAATCCGGAGCTGGAATATGTATTGGATCAGCGCATTCCTTTCCGCTCCTTGGCGCAGTTGATTCATGAAGAGTTTCTTGTCGAACGCGAATCTCTCGTGATCGCAGGCACACATGGCAAAACCACGACCACCGGCATGTTGGCTTGGATTTATGAAACTGCCGCGACCAACAATCCGGCGCTGGCTCCATCGTTTTTGATCGGCGGCATCGCGGAGAATTTCGGTTCCAGCTTTGCTCTGCGGCCAACGCGGCCATTTGTTTTGGAGGGCGACGAGTATGACACGGCCTTCTTCGACAAGGGCCCGAAGTTCCTCCATTATTTTCCGGATGCGTTGATCCTGACCCACGTCGAGTTCGACCACGCGGACATCTACGCCGATCTGGAATCCGTGAAGACGGCGTTCAAGCGCCTGGTCAATCTTGTCCCTCGGCGAGGACGCATCGTCGCCTTTGATGGATCGAGCAACGTGACCGAATGCGTCGCGCGCGCTTTCTGTCCCGTGGAACGCTACGGCTTCGCGCAGGATTCACACTGGCGCATTGCGGATCTTTCCATCCACGGCAACCTGAGCCACTGGCGTATCGAACGGAATGGGCAGCCGTGGCTGCAAGTAGAGATGCCGACGATTGGCGAACATAATGTGCTGAACGCTACCGCGGCCGCAGCGCTAGCGGCTGGCAACGGTGTTCCAGCGGAAGACATCCAGAAGGCGCTCAAATCTTTTCGTAGCGTCAAGCGACGCCTGGAAGTCATCGCGGAGATCGACGGCATCACGATCGTCGACGATTTCGCGCACCATCCCACGGCCATTCGAGAAGCTCTGCGCGCCCTGCGCCTTCGGTATCCGGAATCGCGCCTGTGGGCGGTTGTCGAGCCGCGCTCCAACACGCTGCGCCGCAATGTTTTTGAGCAGGAGCTGACCGAGAGTCTTTCCTTGGCGGACCAGGTCATCCTGGCCGCTGTGTACCAGGCAACGAACATTCCCGCCGACCAGATTCTGCATCCGGAACACATCGTGCAGGCGCTTCATGCGCGCGGACGTTCTGCACGGCAGTTGCCCGACGTGGCCGCGATCATCGACCACCTCACGGCACATCTGCAATCGAAAGACGTTGTCGCCATCCTTTCCAACGGCGGCTTTGACGGAATCTATCGAAAGCTTCCAGAGGCCCTTCGCGACAGCCAGGGTCGCGCCGCGGCCCCATGATTTCCGCGATCGCAATTCTCCTTTACTTTGCGGTCCTGGTTCCGATCGGCGCGCTGCTCGGCTTTCCGTGGACCTGGATCACAGGCGACGTGACATTTCTCTATCGCTTCTCCATGTGGATTGCGTCGTCCGGCCTTCGTCTGGGAGGAATTCGCATCGAAGCCCAGGGATTCGAGAACATTCCGCCAGGCCAGGCATGCATTTTTATGGCGAACCATGTTTCCAACCTTGATCCGCCATTGTTTATGCCGTTGATCCCAGGCCGTTCCGCCGTCTTCCTGAAAAAGGCGCTCATGAGAATCCCGTTTGTCGGGATAGCGATGCGGATGGCGGATTTTGTGCCGGTGGAGCGCCGCGGAAACCGAGATGACGCGCGAGAAAGTATCGACAGCGCCGCTAAAGTCCTCGCCTCCGGCGTGCATATCACGGCCTTTCCAGAGGGAACACGCTCGCCTACCGGAAAGCTGCTTCCTTTTAAGAAGGGCCCTTTTTATCTGGCCCAGCAAGCCGGCGCGCCCATTGTTCCGGTCTCGATCTACGGCACCGAATCCATGATGCGAAAGGGCAGTCTGCGGATTTTTCCTGGCGTGGCGCACATCCGTGTACATCCGCCGCTCTTCGCCGCCGATTTCCCGACGCGGGAAGAACTGATCGATGCGGTGCGCGAATCCATCGCCGCGGGCCTGCCGGAATGGATGAGGGACTAACGCATTTTCGGTCGGGGTGTTGACGGTCGGGGAAAGAGTTGTGCTCTCTGCTCTCCCACCCTTTGTGCAAGGGGCGCACAAAGCATGGGGCACCCAGAGTTTTGTCAACACTTGATTTGAAAATGCTCTAACGCAGTCGGCGCAGATCGGCGGTTAGGGCGTGCTCTTCAGGATCGCGTGGAACCCGCTCGCCATCACCTGATGCCGCTTGCTTTGCGCTTGCGCCGCATCTTGAAACGGGCCGATCTGCACGTGGAGAAACTTGTCGTGTTTCCGCGAATAGATTCCCGCGTGGAAGCCCTTCTTTCGCAACTCAGCCACCAGCCGTTCGGCATCTTTGCGATCGGCGATGGCGCCCACCTGAACCATGATGTGCGCGCCGCTCTTTTCGTTGGCCGTCGCATTTTCATGCTGAGCGGAAGGTGCGGGCGTTGCCTTTTTCCCGGCCATGGGAGCGATCGACTGGGCGATGTGGGTCGCTGCAACCGGACGCGAGACTACCGAAGGCGCCGACGGAGCGTTCCCCGTAGGGTGCGCATTGGCGTTGGCGACGACATTTGCGATGGGGGAGGGCTGATTCGAGATATCGGCTGGTTTGGACGGTGCTGGCAAGATGGGCGATCCTGCCGCGTTGCTGCTCACCGGAGCCGAGTTGATGGAAAGCGAGCGCATTGAGGTCCCGGCCCCGCCGAAGGAGTATCCGAGACCAAAAAACACCGCCGAGACCAAGGAAGCAGCAAAAAAGATTGCAAGGATGGTGCCGGTACCCCAGTGCGCTTCCACCGGATCGTGAACGTCGATATTTTCTTCGAACAAGGCCGTCATTGCTATACATCTCCGCCAGGTTTAGGTAGGACCGCTTGACCGACTTGCTTCAGCAGCGAGACCAGTTCCAGCGGCAACGGAAACACGATGGTGGTGTTTTTCTCCGCGCCAATTTCGCTGAGCGTCTGCAGGTAGCGCAACTGCATGGTGATGGGTTGCTGCGCCAGCAGCGTTGCCGCCTCCACCAGCCGCTGCGCCGCATTGAACTCGCCTTCCGCGTTGATGATCTTGGCGCGCTTCTCGCGCTCCGCTTCGGCCTGACGCGCCATGGCGCGCAACATCGACTCCGGCAGGTCCACCTGCTTCACTTCCACGCTGACAACTTTCAATCCATAGGGCGAGGTGTGCTGATCGATGATCGTTTGGATTTTTAAATTCAATTTCTCGCGATGGGCCAGCAATTCGTCCAGTTCCACCTCGCCCAATACAGATCGCAGTGTTGTCTGCGCAAACTGCGAGGTCTGATACACGTAGTTCGATACCTCGACTACGGCCTTTGCGGCATCGATCACGCGCAGCGTAATGACGGCGTTCACTTTCAGCGTGACGTTGTCGCGGGTGATGATGTCCTGGGCCGGGACCTCCATCGCCTCCTGCCGCAGGGAGATGCGCACGATTTGGTCAAATGGCCGGAAGACGAGGACGATTCCTGGGCCTTTTGGAGAACTGAGCAGACGACCCAGGCGAAAAATCACGCCGCGCTCATACTCCTTCAAAATTTTGATGGAACTAAACAGGTAGAACGCCACGATGACGATGACGACCAAAACTGCTGTGGATGGCATGTTCAACTCTCCCCGAGCATGGAACACTCGCCTTAGGTTGTATAGCACGGGCCGCGTGCCAATCGGGCGCGAAACCGCTTTCAGGAACCTCGCGCGTCACGTTCGACTTCCAGCAGAAGTCCTTTGCGGTCACGGATCAGGACAGACTCGCCGGCGGCGACTGCTTCACGGGAATGCGCCTGCCAAAGTTCCCCGCGCACCAGCACCTGCCCGTTCGGGTTCAACGCGGTTTGCGCAATTGCAATTGTTCCCAGCAGCGCCTCGCCACCGGTCTGCACTTTATTGCGTCGAGCACGCAAAGCAATTGTGGTGAGGAAGATGGTAATCAAGCCGAAGCCGATGCCCGCGCCAAGAGCGGTGCCTAGCTGCACGCGCATCTCCGGGATCGGCCCATTCACCAGCGTCAGCAGACCGAAGACAAGACAGCCAATCGCCGCCAGTCCCAGAATCCCATGCGTCGTAAATTTTATGTCCAGCACAAACAGGACCACCGCGCCGATGAGAAATCCGACCGCCGTGTATTCCAACGGCAGCAGGTTCAGCGCGAACAGAGAGATCAACACCAGCAGCGTCCCCAGCGCGCCAGGAACGATCGTGCCCGGCGCGTTGAATTCCATATAGATCAGCAGACCGCCGAGGATCAGCAGGATCACCGCCAGATTCGGGTCTGTCAGCGCGCCCAGAATTCGCTCGCGCGTACTGGGCGGCATCACTTCGACATCCGCGTCCTGCGTGTGCAGCACCTGCTTCGCCCCGCTAAAACGCGTCACTGTCGTGCCATTCAGATGGTCCAACAGCGTGGGGATGTCGGGAGAAATAGCATCGATCAGCTTCAGGTTGAGAGCTTCCCGATCGGTATACGATTTCGAATTCAGCACCGCATCCTGCGCCGCCTGCACGTTGCGTCCTCGGCGCGAAACGTAGGAGCGGAGGAACGCCATGGCATCGTTCTCGATCTTGGTTTTCAGGATCGGGTCCATCTTCTCGCCTTCCAGAATCGGATGCGACGCTCCTGTGTTGGTGCCCGGAGCCATGGCGGCAACATCGGCGGACTCCAGAATGAAGAATCCCGCGGAGGCGGCGCGGCTGCCGGAGGGCGCAACATACACGATGACCGGAACTTCAGATTTCTCGATGGCGGTGACCATCGCCCGCGTCGAGGTCAGCAGGCCGCCCGGAGTGCCCAGTTCGACCAACACCGCCTGCGCATGGATTTCCGCGGCATGACGCAACCCGCGTTTCAAATACGCCGCGCTGATCGGCTGAATCGTATCGTGCAGCGGCAGCTCAACCACCACGGGCCGCGACTCCGCAGCCTTCGCGGGGAATAAAACGCCGAGGCCAAGCCACGCCACCAGTCCCAGCAAAGCGCAAGCGGGCCGCGGCAAACGAACCCACATGGATGGAGAATTCCGTGCTGTACCCATGTCGTTCACGCTCCCACGCATCACTGCTGTTGCCCCTGCCGCGCCTGAATCGCCTGCAAAATTCCCTTGGCCGCAGTGTTATTCGGCTCAAGATGCAGGGCGTTGTCGATGTTGCTGCGCGCCCCCGTCAAGTCGTGCTGGCTGAGGGCGATTCGCGCCAACACCAGATAGGCCGCGGCATTGGGTTTTGCTTGGAGAGACTTGTTCGCTTCCTGCTGGGCGATTTTCATACTGCCAGCATACTCGTGCACTTCGGCCAGACCGGTATATGCAGTCGAGCTGTTGGGATCCGCGGCCAAAGCAAGCTGAAACTGGCGCTCGGCCTCCAGCAGCAAGCCATCGTTCACATAGGTCGTGCCTTGCTGGCACAGCCGTTGCGCGCGTTCCGCCGGCGGCATCGAACGCAGCTTCATCGCGTTCATCTGTTCCAACGCAAAGGCGCCCTGCCGCAATGAACTCTCATCGTAAGTACGCGCAATACGTTCCAGCGGTTCGTAATCCGCGCTGGTCGCATCGGAGACTGCCGGCGCCGACGTGGAATCGAATGGGCTGGTTGTATTCGGCTTGTTTTTTGCGACGCCGCTCAAATCTGCCCGATCCGCCGCATTGTCAGCAACGCTCTGGCCCGACGACGGATGGGTCTGCGCGACTGCCGGTTTTGCTGGAGATGCCGGCAGTTGACCGCTCTTCAGCATCGTCAGATTGTTGCGAAGGTCCTGCGCTTCCTGGTCTTGCGGATGCAGCGAAAGGGCATGCGCCACCGCGTTCAGCGCTGCCGTATAGTTCTTTTGACGGCGCTCCGAAACGGCCAGATTGAACCAGTAATCCGCATTTTGCGGGTCCATTTCGACCACGCGCTTGAAAAACGCGGTGCCATTCTGCCCGCGACGGTTGAATGCAATTCCCTCGTTGTTCAGGACCTCCGGCAGCGGCAAAACCGAAGCGATGGAAGCGAATGTCGTCTGCGCGCCGGCATAATTCCCCGTGTAGAGATCACTGAGTCCGGAATAAAACATGGCTTCCAGCGAGAGACGTCCGCCCTTCGGGACCTTTGCGAACGCGGCTTCCGCCTGGTCATATTGCTGGTCGTCGAAGTACGCCAGTCCCAGCGCAAACCATGCCTGCACATAGCCTGGACTCAGTTGCACGGCTTTCGTCAGGTGCCCGATCTGCTCCTCAATCCCCGGCTCCACCAATCCGCGAATGTAATTCTCAAAGGCATCCAGTCGAAGATCGCGGCTGGCGGCGAGAAATGTCTGCTCGTCCAGATTCAGCCTGGGGTCGATCTGCATGGCCGTCTTCCATGCCAGAGAATCCTCAATGCCGATCAGTTGGTCCAAGTCCCCTTCTTCTTCCAGCCCGGCACTCATGCTGGGCCCGTGCATATCCAGAACGCGCGCCGTAGCGCGAATGCGCCCGTTGGCGACGGTGTAGCTTCCGAACACAACATAATCGGCGTCCAGCGTTTGCGCAATGCGATACGACGTGGCCTGGGTCGGATGAAAATCCGCGGGGAGTCCGAGATGCCGCATCGCGTAGCGGCGATCTTCGCGGCGAATGGTCAAAAATCCAGCCGAGCTCAACCGCGCGTTCAAGATGTCCGGGAAAGAGGCGCCAATCCAGTCCAGGCCCGGCTGTGTGGAATTGTTTTCAAAGGGGAGTACCCAGACCAAGTGTCCGTCCCAGTCGGTTTCATTGGCCGACTCGGATTGCGCAACCGCAGGCAAAGCCGCCAGCGCTACCCATGCGCAAAGAATCAAGCTCCGCCACAATCGAAGAACAAGCATATTTCCGGTTCTCTTCACGACACTGGTGATTATAGAGTTCCGCACTCAATTCAGGGGAAGCTCCGGGTTGCAAGGGTTGTGCTGCTGGAGACGCCACAGTAGCGGCATAGGCTTGGAGCGGGGCGACGCTTGCGGGAAGGCCCACGCTTTGCGGCCGGTTGAAGAGCAACACTGCGGTCCACAATCCTCGTGTCCTTGCCAGCCAAACCACATTCCCGTGCAGCAGTTTTGCAATCAACGCGGGCGGCAGATCGTAATGGTAGCCAAAATATTTCTTGTTCCATTCTTCATCGCCAAAATGGGACCAGTTGAGTGTGTTGGTCAATTGATACTTGGTCGCAAATACCAGGGCGGCGTCGTAGTTATGCAGTTGCGCGGCGGTTTCTATCTGCGGCCAAGAAAAATCGTCGATCGCCACCACCTGCACCGGCTTGCGCACATATCCCAGTTCGGGCCTTCGCAGCTCGTCGGTGGCGGGCCACGCTGTCAGCACGGTGCCTCCCGGGGCGCGGTGGATCACCTGCGCAATCGCCTGCTGCTGCATCGCGATCAGGCTGCGATAGGTCAGGTTGTCTTCCGGCGTAAAGCGGTACGGCGGATTGACGAACAATCCCGCCAGAAAAGCGACCGCACTCAGCGCGACAATCCACGGCCACTGCTCCACGCGCCGCCGCCAGGTGGAAACGCACAGCAGCAAAATCAGCGGGTACAGTGGCAGCAGATAGCGGGCCAATACGGCCCCTCCCGCCACGGAAAAAAATAGCAGGTCGACCAGCAGGAGAATTCCGATCTGGGCCTGCACATTCCAGGAAACGCGCGGACGCTTGGTTCCGTCTGCCTGGCGCAGCGCCGGCAAAAACATCGCAGCCACCATGCACAAGACCGGCACGAAAAGATTCATGTAGATGGTGACCTGCATCAGCCGCTGCGCCAGCGCCAGAAAAAAACGGGCCACGTGCAGCGTCAGAACGGCGTTGTAACGTACAAATTGCGGATTGCCGAAAATATAGCCGGTCTTATGAAAATGGTATGCATACCAGCCACACAGCGGCAGCGCCGGGAGTGCGAACTGCATCGCTGTCCGCCAATGCCCACCGGCTGCCGCCGGCTTGCGGCGCGTCTCCCATACATGCCATGCAGCCAACGTCAACGGCATCACAATGGCGGTTTCTTTCGACAACGCGGCCACAGAGAACCAGGCGGCCGCAATCCAGCCACTGCGGGCTGAAGGCAATTCCTCCAATGCGTAAACTAGCGCCCACATCGTTCCGGCTGCCGCATAAATGTCCGCCTGCGCCAGCGTGCTCTGGGTAAACCAGACTGGGTAGATCGCCGTCAGCAACGTGGTCGCGACGGCCACCGGGGTATTCATCACCCGGCGCGCCAGCGCGAAGACCGCAGTCAGCGCGAATGACGCCACCAGGCACGTCGCCAGGCGCGTCACCACGGGGGTGAAGCCGGAGACCTTCCACCATGTCGCCAGATACATCGCCGGCAAAGGAGGATGGGCGTTCGTCAGTGTGGAATAGGGGACCAGAGATCCAGTGCGGAAAAAGTCATAGGCTGCAGGAATATAGTAGCCAGCCTCGTCCCAAAAGTAGGGCAAGCGCAGCAGCGGCAGATGGGTCAGCAGAACGAAAGCATAGATGACGGGAAAAATGATCCACGCCGCTACCGGCTCATCGCGGTGCTCCTGAAGCAGAAATTGTCGCAGCAGCGAATGTTGCCGTACGGCAGGCGCGGAATCCAAAGGCTGATTCGAGGCTGGCAAATCATCGCTCCTGACAAAACGAAAGGGTGCGCCGAGGGACCTTCCAATCGCCGACTGCCACCAAGCCGGTTTAGTGTATCGGACCGTTGCCGGGGCCCGCGGCCGGAAACGCTTGCGTCGGCTCCAGGGAAATGGGGCCGAATGCCTGCTCATATTGCGCCAGGTTCTGGCCCAGCAGGTTCCACAGCGCTTTGGCTTGCTGCGGGCTCAGATAGATCCCTTGAAAATTTCGCAGCACCACTTCATTCGGAGAATCCTGCCGGGCAGCGCCAAAGACCAGCATAAAATCCCACACGCTGGCCCGCACCTGCACGCTGTTCGCATAACCGTCGCGATAATCCTGCGCCTGGACAATGTTGATATTCGGAGAAGAATGGATTGGCTGACTCATGCAACAAGGGTATCGCGAGTGGGACCCTGCGGGCCGCATCATTCTGCCAGGAAATCTCCGGTGCAACAGGAGACCCTGTCAGGGCCCCTGGCGCTTCGTCCCGCAGACGCGGGCGCGAAAGGGGTATTGGAAAGCAACATCCCTTTTGGGGCAACTATCGAGTCGGACAAGGGTTACCATGCATAGCTGGTAGCAACTTCAACCGTGGGGCGCAACAGATTTGCCGGGGCACATACAATCGCGGCGCGCAACAGAGTCGTCGCGGGCCTCAAACTCGGTGGAATCAAAATGGCAACAAAATGGGCGCTAAAGGCCATACCCAATCCGGCGGTGGGCGCCAGAGCGGTGGACGCCCAAGTGGTGGTGGGCACCAAGGCGGCGGCCACGGAGGTGGCGGCAACCACAACTAAAGCATTTTCGGTCAGGGTGTTGACGGTCGGGGAAAGAGTTGTGCTCTCCCACCCTTTGTGCAAGAGGCGCACAAAGGATGGGGCACCCAGAGTTGTTAACACTTGATTTGAAAATGCTCTACATCAACCTCTCATTTGCTACGCGCACCGACGACCGCCAAACCGATTCCCCCGATGAGTGCAATCGCGCTCAAGACCGGCGGAATCGGTACTGTTTTGGTTTGTTGATGGCTGATTTGCACTGGCCCCATGTCGACAACCTTCTTCTCGTGGGTGAATGAAAATCCTCCCAGCGCGAATCCCACAACTCCGAGGAGGATGAGGGCGATTCCAATGATAGTCACAGGCTTCATTTTGAAGGGCCGCCTTTCTAAATCGGCCAGATTGGAAAATTGCTTGTAAACATTTGGTGCGAAAGGGGGGACTTGAACCCCCACGGTTTTACCCGCCAGATCCTAAGTCTGGTGCGTCTGCCAATTCCGCCACTTTCGCATCCTCTGTTTATGCAGGTTTCAGCGACTTTCTCGGCCGCCTCGACTTGCCGGTCACCGATTTGGTCATCACTCTGTCGGACGATTCGGCACGCCCCGGGGTCTTGAACCCGACCAACCGCTCGATCGTGGCAGAGTTGTGTTCCGGTGCCAGGCGGGCGTAACGCATCGACATCTGAATTGTACTGTGCCCCATGAGTTGGGCGACAGTGCGAATATCCACACCGGCCATAACAAGTCTGGATGCAAAGGTGTGTCGGTTGCATTGCCAGAACATGCGGTGCTCGATCTTGTTCCACTTGCTGGTACCGGGTGGGAAGTGGCAGACCTGAATGGCAAGCTGCAGCTCGTCGGCAAGCTTTTGCAGATGCAGACGCCACAGACGCACCCGGTACTGTTCCACCATGGCAGCGATGTGCCGGAACTGTGCGTCACGGTCGGGGTGCTGCGAGCCTTGGCGTGTTTTGCGCGTCGACTGCAAGCTGCAGTAAAGTTGCGCCAGCAGATCGCACACCGTGCGCTGACTGACCGGATGGCCCTGCCGGTTGAGCTCCCGGGCCAATCGCGTCGTGCTCTTGCAAGTCCAGCGCAACGCAGACTGCGGGTCTCCTCGCGTCGTAGGCTCGACCAGCGCATCCAGGTCGCGCAACAGGGTTGCATCCTTGGCGACAAGTTTCTTGCGCCCGCCACCGGCGGCACGCACTCGACCCGGGTTGGGCGCTGCCCCCTTGCCTCTACGGGCCGACGGCACAGCCGCGCTGAGTTCTGCAAGGCCAGCATGGATCGTTGTGCGCGACACGCCCACCGCGCGCATTGCCCACGAAAAGACTGTTCTTGCGATTGAGGACGACGCGCTTCATCTCCCGTTCCGAGATGTTGTTGTCGATGGGCACCGCGCCATCGGAGCAGAAGACGTTCAGCTCCGCCCATTGGCTCAGGGCGTAGTGGATCGCCTCGGCAATGGGATGCTTGGGCAGCAACTGCTCCTTCCACTCGAGAAGCTTCTCGCGCAGTTGCGCCAGCACCGGCGCCGACTGCTGCTGGCGCAGCCTCAGGCGCTCCGGCACGGAAGCATCCCTGGCCTGCTTCTCGACCGCACACAGCGCACGCACCATCTCGACCGTTTCCCGCACGATCTCGTTGCCGGCCACCACGCCGTCGTAGCCGCCGGTGCGGCCAGATCGGCCACATCGCCGCACCAGACCGACTGCGTCGCCCGCGAGATCTCGAACCCCTGCCGTTGAAAAATGTCTTCCAGCCGGTACAACGGCAGGTAGTCGTTGAACTTGCTGGTGACGATATCGGCCAGCAGTCCTGGTCCGGCCATGCCTTTGTCGATCGCCGCGTCCGGCTTGGCTGCCGCTTCACCCGCCGCAGTTCTTCTTCCGGTTTCGCATCGCGCGGAAGATCGTCGGCATGAACCGGCTTCCACCCCAGCACGCAAACTTCGCGTGCCGGGGACCCCGGCTTGCGGTCTAACTCCTC
>JAJYVR010000036.1 GCA_021791935.1 Acidobacteriota bacterium | reverse complement strand
GCGACCACCGGGTTGCAGACATTCACCGTGATCGAGGTGGTGGCGGCGGTGTTCTCCGCCGACTGCGCCGTGATGGTAAACCGCGTGGCGGAGGAGACGGCGTAGGTGGTGCTGCTGGTCCCGCTGATCGAACAACTGCTTCCCGAGGCGGGAGCGGTCACATCCACCCAATGCCCTGTGGTCGAGGAAAGGGTGGCGCCTCCATCCACTGTCCAGTTGACCGCATCCGTGGTACCGCCCGTCACTGTGGCATAGATGCGGCGCACGCTTCCCGGCAGCACGTTGTATCCATACGTCGGCTGCGTGATCGCTATGGTGATTCCCGTTGCTGGCGTCGGCGTCGGCGTCGGCGTTGGCGTCGGCGTCGGCGTTGGCGCTGGTACAGGCGCTGGTGCCGCGATGGTCAGCGCAATGGCGGTCGTGCCAGTGAGAGTCTCGGAGGTCCCGGTCACCGTCACAGTGTAATTTCCGGGAGCAGCCGCGCTGTTCGCCGCAAATGTCAGCGAGCTTGTGGAATCGGTAGCGGCGGGACTGAATACCGCAGTCACCCCACTCGGGAGGCCGGATGCAGTCAGGTCCACACTGCCGCTGAATCCATTCTGGCTGTTCACGCTAATGGTGCTACTCGCACTGGCACCCGCAAGAAGAACGAGACTGCCGGCTGACGATGAAAGGCTGAACTTCGCCGGTGCCGCGACGGTTAGCATCACTGCCGTGGAACTGCTGAGAGCTCCTGAGGTGCCTGTCACCATAATGGAGTGGGACCCTGGAACGGCCGTAGTGCTCACCGCGAAAATCAGCGAGCTTTGGGAGGTGGTGGTGGCGGGGCTGAATGTCGCAGTCACCCCGCTCGGTACCGCCGACGCAGCCAAAGCCACATTGCTGTTGAAGCCGTTCTGACCGGTCACACTAATTGTGCTGCTTGCGTTGGCGCCGGGGAGAACCTGGAGACTGCTCGCTGAGGGGGAAAGATTGAAACTCGGCGCCATCGTGGTCTGCAGCATTTTGTTTGCGCAACCCGTGATGAATGGCACCAAGGACACCGCCCAGAAAATCGTAAGCAATTTGAAGCAGCCAGACTTCCGAAGATGGGTTGTTTTCTTGTGCTGAATCGAAGAAGTCATGTCTTTCTATCTCTCTGCCAGTCGGATTTGGAACGGGCTGGAAAGCCCGGGATCCCACGCCAGCTGCGACTTGACATCAAAAGTGATTTTGCAGTCATAGTAACTCAAATAAGGAACTATAGTCACGCCATACAGGAAACCTTAGTAATACATAAGGTAACTAAGACGGGACAACCCGAGCCCAAGTCAAGGCACAAGCACAATTCTCCCATTGCAGTAACTGGCGTATTATCAGCCACTTATGCGTCATTGAAGCGACTGTATCGACGGCCTGTTGCTAAAGTGAATACGTTCGGGAGTAGGGAAGCTGGATCGAGAGAATCCAGCGAACCTCTCAAATTGAAGCGGTACCTTAATTAAATTATGCTGGGCAGGACACCGACAAGGGGTCAATCGACTCTTGTCGGCGGCCGTGGACTTGGCAACGGATCTGAGAGGCAGAAGGCGTATGCAGAAAAAGTCGAGCGGGTTCAGCTATAACATCGGTCGCGCAGGTTGGAACCTAGGGCAACCGATGCCCTGATGCTACCAGTAGCACTCGCCGGAAACGAGCCGGGGCGGCGACAATCGTACTCGAGTCAGCACAAGGCAGATTTAAGGCGACCTGCGCCGATGTAGTTTTTTATCGCCAGGTTGCCGGGGCGCGCGGTTCACGCGCCCCTTGCGCGGGATCTCAAGCGGACATCGCGTCTTTTTTCTGGCGAGTTCTGCTGATAGTGCGTTTCCGTCTTTCAGGCAACGCAAGGACAGGCTGAACGGGACCTTTCATCGAGTTCGGCGAGTCGTTGAACGTGATATTTGGAACGACTGCGCCGTTGGCCACAATCACGCCCTGATCGAGTCGCCCAAGAATCTTGCCGACTAATGGAAACCATCGTCCGCAACTGCAACTTTGTTCGGTGAGGGTGACGCAGTCGCCGGTGTCGAAGCGAATGAAAGGCTGACCGTAATTGAGCAGGTCGGTCACCAGCAGACGATAGACAGGTCCGTCGGGCGATTGGCCGATCGGGTCAAATTCCACGAACGATCCCCAGGGATGAAAATGCAATCCCTCGTGCTCGGAGCATTCCGCGGCGATCATTCCGACATCTCGCCGGCCGTAATAATTGAACGGCGCGGTTTTAAAGACCGACGACAGAAGCCTGCGATGGGGCACGCTCAACACTTCCGCGGTGGAGACGACGGCCTGTGGCCGATGGGTGACGCCACGCTCCCGCAGATACGCGGCGAATACGGCGAGAACAGTGGCGCGACCATACAAGACACGGGGACGCTGTTTCTCATAGCGCCAGCGCCATTTTTCCAGCACATCGATGCCGACAACACCGGGAGGAGGCGGTGTCTGGCGCATGAATACACTTTCATGCACGCGCCATCTGCAATTGAATTCTCTGGCTGCGTCGGAAACTGCTCCCCACAGCATCATGGCGGAGTCGCCGGCTTGGAATCCGGCCCACTCATCGAGCTTCATCTTGAGGGCAACCTTGTTGCGAACGCCTTCGATGTCGCGATGGAAGCGGACCGGCATTCTGTCGGTGGCGCCGCTGAGTGCGACCCGTAGCTTCTCCGCGGGGAAGGCCGAGGAGACGAGCCAGGTGGCAGCGGTGCGAAGATCGCTTCGTGTCAACACGGGCAGAGGCAGGGGATGATCGACGCGCGCCTCGCGGGGATGAAAACCGGCGGCATCGAATTGCCGGCGATAAAAGGGGACCGTGGTGTACGCGTGTTCCAGCAATTTTCGCAGGCGGTCCTGCTGTATCTTGCGCTGCTGTCTCTCCGGCAGGCGATCGAATTTCTTGATTTGACGCAAACGACCCGGCAGACCCGCATATCGTTCCGGTTCGACCAACGGCAAAATCAAATGTGTATACAGGATTCCCATGCGTGCTCCCTTTAGCGGCTCGCTGCCGTCGGGGTCTCGGTATCTTCGCCTGTTTTTACAAATCGGTATTTCCCGGAAGACTCGGAGGGAATCGAGTCGGCGGTTACAATCGTGAGGCTGCTCTCTTTTTCCAGGTAAGGCTGCATACGCCGCCGCAATTCTTCCTCGGTGCGCTGGCTGTATCCGTTGCCGGCAACGACCTTCAACATGACATGGGCTGGATCGGGTTGGATGCACTGGACCTGTCGCACATCGCGCATGTCCGCGGCAAGAAGCGCCAGCGAAGGGCCCGCGATCATGCCGCCGCTGGGGAGTCGCAAGAAGTCGGAAGTGCGGCCCTGGATATTTCCAATCAGCGGCAGCGATCGTCCGCAAGGGCAGCGCATCTCGGTGTCGAGGCTGGCAAGATCGCCGATTTCATAACGAATCAACGGCATCGACCGATTCAGCAAATCCGTGACCAGCACCCGCCCCATGCCAGACGGCAGATTGGGGGCGGCCTCGACTTCGACAATCAGGGCATCGGCATTGACGTGCAGGCCGCTGTGAAACTCGCATTCGCCGGCGATGACACTGACTTCGCGGCAGCCATAGCGATTGAATACCTTGCCATGAAAGGTCTCTTCGAGAATTTGCCGTTTGCCTGGCAGCAGCATCTCCGCGCTGACGATCATGGAGTCGAACGCAATGTCGTGAATGTTGTTGGTATTGCAGAATTCGGCAAAGAGGACGGCCGACTGGGCATACGACACCATGGAACGGGGCCGATACTTGCGCAGCGTCTCCACGTATTGCATCATCGATTCTTCGGTGACATCGGCGGTGTGGAGGGACAGATTTCGATACAGAAATTTCTGCCGCCAGAACGGAGTTGGATCCGGTTCGTCGCCGAAGTCGTAGCGGGAGTCCCACAACTGGGCGTGCCAATCGCCGATGCGTAAGCCGGCCCAGGCATTGTGCCGTACGGTGCTGGCCATGCGTGAATCGAAGCGTTCAATATCCACATAGAACTGGAGCGGGCTGCCGGTGGAACCGCCGGTCTGGTTCTGCTTCCGTTTGCTGGGGGAAATGCTGCTGGATACCAGCAGGTCCTGATGGTCCTGGATGTCGCGCTTGGTCAGGACGGGCAGCAGGCGCAGATCTTCATGGGTGCGAATGTCGAGCGGCGTCAGTCCCGCCTGTGTCATGCGGTGGCGATAAAAGGGAACATAGCGATAGGCATCGATCAGTTGCTGCCGAAGGCGCAACATTTGCAGCTTGCGCAAATCGTCCGGGTGGAGATACTGGTTGCGCTCAAATTCCCGCATGTAGCGGGCGTAGGCGGGGTGGGTGAATTTTGCCCACAATGGGTGGATGACGTGTCGAACCAGGGCGCCGGTGAGGTCGGACTGAATCGGCGTCGTGAGTCCTTTCGCATTGTTTTTCATCCCGCCACCTGCGCCACCGCTTCCGCAAGCTGAAAGGTCGATTCTCGGGGCGAGTATCCTTTGCCTTCGAGCACGCACAGCGAACGGCGTGGGATGGCCCCGGCATCGCCGAGACAGAAAAGGCCGAAGCCAAGCAGGCCGAGCAGTCCAAGGTGAAGGAAGTGCGCGAAAGCGAAATTCAATGCGATGGCAACAAGCGCGACGATCACCAGAATGACCGAGGACCCGCCTGGCACGGATGACCTTTCGTGGTTCATGTCGATCCCTTCAACGCGAGCCACAGGAATGTGCTCACCTGTGGTGGATGCAACTCCAGGGCCAAACTGGTTACGCCGAATTGAACGCGCGATTCGCAGTTCTCAAGGGGTCTCTCGGAGGGGAAAATCCACGGTCACTATTTATGTGCAAGAATTTGCACTGTGAGGCGGGGCAAGGCAAATAGTTTACCCACCCACCGCGCTGAGTTTGCCACCGCAGGAAGGATAAAAACGAAGGGAAGCGCGACAAAAGCATGGAATGCGGAAGTGGCGCTAGGCGACTTCGCGTTGGGCTTGGACCGCCTGGGCTTCCAAAAGGCCAATGACCTGGAAGGTGCTCAGCGAAGTTTTCGGAACGAAGAGGCTGCGATTGTTGGTCAGTTCGTCAACTGGAAAGAGTTGAAAGGCGTTCTTGGTCAAGAGATCGATATCGTTCGAAATGCGGCCTTCCATGATTTCTCCATCCTGGAAGGTAAGCCGGACCCACAGGTAGGGGTGAATGGAGAGAGAATCGAAGAACCGTACATCCTGCTGACTGGGGCTGCCGGTGAAGGTGTGGACGAAGAACACCGCCTTGGCATCCTCCAGACGGAAGGTCACCGCAGGGGCGCCACTCTCAGGCTGGATGGTCATGCTGACAGGCAGATCGGCGGGTACCGCGGTGGGGTCCTGCGAAGCAGCGTCGGTTCGGTAGTAGCCGCGGAGAACTTTTGAATTCTTTAGATGGACAACAACGTTGTGGAGCATGATCGACCTCTTCCATAAATAAAAGGATGAAATCTGATATCCCAAGCAGGTAAAGAAAGCAAGACTGCAATCTACGCGGATTGCGCAGGCGCGGACAGATTGTATTGCCGGATCTTATAGAGCAACGCCTTGTAACTGATGTTCAACCGCGTGGCCGCAATGCGCCGGTTCCATTTGGTTTCCGCCAGGGTGTCGCGGATGGCCTGCATTTCCGCCTGGTCCTTCAAGCCACGCACCATCGACTTGAGATCGGGGCTGGTGGTGGCCGTGACCATGCTGTTCCGTTCCGGGACAGGCTGGTAGTAACCGGGAATTTTCGATTCGAGTTCGGCCAGCGAGGCGGGTTCATCCCGAATCACCAGGTACCGTTTGACGAAATTGCCTAGCTCGCGAAGGTTGCCGGGCCAGTGATACGCGACACAGGCGGCAATCATCTGCGGCGAGAAATGGACGGGTTCCAACTCATGCGTCAACGCCAATTGCTGGGACATCTGGGTGAGCACGTAAGGAATTTCCTCCCGGCGTTCGCGCAGCGGAGGAATGTGCAGGATAAATGTGCTCAACCGGTAGTAGAGGTCCTCGCGAAAGGTCTTGTCTACGAGTGCCTTCTGAATGTCAATGTTGGTGGCGGCGAGGATGCGCGCGTTGGTCTGCTTTTCTCCGCGACCTCCCAGTCTGGAGAAAGTGCCATCCTGCAGGACGTGCAGCAGCTTGGCCTGCAGTTGGGGGCTCATTTCGCCGATTTCGTCCAGCAGCAGCGTGCCCTTGTCGCACATTTCAAACTTGCCTGGCTTGGACTTGGTGGCCCCGGTAAAGGCGCCGGCCTCATATCCGAACAACTCGCTTTCCAGCAGATCGACGGGAAGGGCGGCGCAATTGATCTTGAGCCATTCTTCATTGGAGCGGCGGGAAAGGCGATGGATCAGGCGGGCGACCACCTCTTTGCCGACGCCGCTTTCGCCGGTAATCAGGACGGGAATGTCGGCATGGGCGATGGCGGCGGCCTGGTCGTAAATCTTTTTCATGGAGGGAGTCGCCGCCAGGAAAAAGGTCCCATTGCCAAGGTCCTCTCGAATGATGGATCTGCTGGTGGCTTGCGCCCGGGAGCTGAGCACACGATCGCGAACACGGCGAAGAATGGCATCCAACTGGTGTTTCAGGAATGGCTTGGGCAACACGTCGTAGACACCTTCTCGAGCAGCGGCTAGAAATCCGGAGCGATTGCCGGCAGGAATGAGAAGAACGACGCTAAGGTGCGGGAACTGCTGGCGCAATTTAATCAGAATGGTTTCAAGACTGACTCCGGGCAGTGTGGTGTCAATCAACACCAGGTCGGCTGCGACAGCGGCGCGACAGGTTTCGGCTACATCAATGACCGGCAGAGAGTTGACCTTGCAGTCGAGGCATTCCAACAAATTTTGCACATAGGCGCGTACTTGGATCTCGTCTTCGACAAGGACTACACGCAGTTGCTGATCCACAAACACCACCCTGTAAGTTGCAACAACATCGATCCGTACTTTGATGTACCGCGAACAAATGTTATCTGGGGGGGTCGGTGCGAAAACAGGCGAAGCCTGCTCATCATCACAGTAGATTCGAGGTCCCAGACAAAATGTGGTGCAGTCGATCCAGCCAGTCAGTGACAGCAAACGCAGTATGTGCCTTCAAACAATTGAAAATACAGTGAGTTTCATGCTGTCAAGACCCAGTTGCCAGCGCTCAGTTTTTTGTTTGACGCTTTACGATGCGCTGAACTCCGGTGCGGTTAGCCGTCGAACATTCAACCCTGGTCGTAAATCTCAAGTTCGGAGAGGGAGTGATAGTCGTCACTTGCCGGAAAGATATTTCCCTCCGGCTTCGGGCCTATTCTCCTCCTCGTTAGACCGGGCTGTTCCAATTCGGCGGCCAGCCTTCTCCTCATCACAGTGCTGATTTTGCATGTTAAAACCGCATTTGACAACAGACTTTTAGTAACCTGCGACGCGAGTACCGCTGGAAGTAACCGGATTGCGGAGGTTACTCGAGGGTTACCTGGACGCCTGCCCACTCCCGTCTCGATTTTTTGCATGCATGGCACTGGCTTGATTCGCGCGCGCCCGAGCCATGGGCCGGAAAACATGTTCCTTCGACCAGTGTGAAAACTTTTACCCATTGCGAAGGGAACTTCCCATTGCACGGTCGGACAGGCGCATGACAGGGCGATTCCAACATGGATCGATTGCCTTTCCACAGACAGATGCGGGTTGGTTCCGAAATGATTGGACACCGTCACCGGCCTTGGATTCGTACTGGTTCCTGGCGCAAGCGCCAGTGCGCCGGCTTGCGCCAGAAACGCCGATGCCCGTGTTTGGCGTCGTACGTGCAGTAGAGAGCGTGAGCAAGAAAAATCATGCAATTGATTTCACCATCTTTAGCGCCGATGCCAGTCCTTCTTGGGGATTCCCAAGTGATGTTGGACGTACGTCGCCAGGTAGAACTGGCTGCGTCGGCAGGCATGCCCGTCTTGATTACGGGGGAAAGCGGCACGGGGAAAAACGTAGTCGCGCAGAATTTACACATGTTGTCGGGGCGACGGGAGCGGGCGTTCGTGCAGGTCAATTGCCCATCGCTGCCGCATAGCCTGATTGAAAGCGAATTGTTCGGATATGAGGCAGGGGCATTCACCGGGGCCAATCGCACCCGCAGCGGCAAGGTGGACCAGGCCCAGAACGGGACGCTGTTCCTGGATGAAATTGGCGACCTGGATGCGTCCGTGCAAGCGAAACTGCTGCAGGTGCTGCAGGATTTTCGATTCAGCCGGCTGGGCGGTACAGAAGAGCGCGCGGCGGACATCTGGCTGATCTGCGCGACCCATCGGAACCTGCAGGCGGACATGAAAGCTGGCCGTTTCCGGTCGGACTTGTTTTATCGCATCAATGTTGTCTCGATCGAGATGCCCGCGCTCCGCGACCATCGTTCCGATGTGGCGATGCTGCTGACGCATTTTTTGCACCACTATGAGCTGAAGTTCGGCCGATCGCTGGTGCCGCTTTCTCGCTCGGTCCTGAAACTGCTGGAAGCGTACCACTGGCCGGGAAATGTGCGGGAACTGGAGAACCTGGTGAAGCGCTACGTGGTGCTGGGAAACGAGCAGGCCATCGTGGAAGCGCTGCATGACAGCGAGGCGGCATCGACGGACTCCGTCTTCATTCCCGACGGCAATCTTCCGCTGCGAATCCAGACCCAGCGCGCGGTGCGGATGATGGAACGGCAGATCATCCTGCGCGCTTTGAACGAGCACCGCTGGAACCGTCGCAAGACAGCGCAATCGCTCGATATCAGCTATCGCGCGTTGCTTTACAAGATCAAGGATGCCGGGTTGCCCCAGTTGCGTCAGGTCCAGGCGCACGCCTGTTCCCCCGAGGAGAACGACACCCAAGGAGAATTGGACGGATTCGGATCTCGCTTCAGGCACGATTCTTAGGAGAGAACAGTGCGTGTCGGACGGCCCATATCGACGAGCAGTCGTTGTGTTCGATCTGCCGATACTTTTCAAGACCGTCAAGATTGTCCTTTGTGGACGAGGGGCCCGTTGAATGGAAGCACCATCGTCCGCGGCGTCAATCCGCGGTAGCAACGGCAACCAAGGAGAAACATTTTGTCGCGCATACTTCATTTGATTGCAAGCGATTCGATCGGCGGTCCTGAGAAGCAGTTGCTGCACCACGCGCACGACGCGCGGGACGCGGACTACGAGGTGATCCTGGGCAGTTTTCAGGACGATCCGCAACCGTCGGAACTGCTGACACTGGCCAGCCGCTATGGCATCGAGACGGTCTCCGTTCCCGGGGGCATCCGTCCCGGCCTGGTGGATGATTTGACGCAATATCTGCGCACGGGAGACATCGACCTGCTGTGCACGCACGGATGCAAGGCGAACGTTGTCGGCCACTTTGCCGCCAAACACGCCAATGTCGCGTGGGTGCCGTTCGTCCGCGATTTTACGGCGGAAACCTGGCACGTGACGTTATACGAGCGACTGGAGCGCAGCCTGCTGGTTCGCAGCCCGTGGGTGGTTTGCGTTTCTGCCGCGCAAGCGCGTGAATTGGGGCGCCTGCGTCGCGGGCGACGAGCGCCGCTGGTGATTCAGAACGCCGTGCTGGCTCCGCGAGAGAAAGGCTTTTCGCAGGAGCCCGCGCCCAGCCGCGAGGAACTGGGGTTCAGTGGCCGCACCTTTGTCTTTGGCGCCGCCGGTCGATTCAACCGCGAAAAAGGACATCGCATCCTGCTGGATGCATTCGCGCTGCTGCACAAGATGCTGCCGGGACAGCCGATGGAACTGTTGCTGCTGGGCGAAGGCCGCGAAGAGCCGGCGCTGCGCGCGCAGGCGCGACGCCTGGGAATCGAGCCGCGTGTCTTTTTTGCGGGCTTCCAACGCAGGGCCGCAGCCTGGATGAAAGTGATGAATTGCCTGGTGCAGCCTTCGCTGACAGACGGCACGCCGAACTCCGTATTGGAAGCGATGTTGCTGGAGATCCCCGTGATCGCGACCGACACGGGGGGAATTCCGGATGTGATCGAGAGCGGTGAGACCGGGCTTCTGGTCGAGCCCGATTCGCCGACGGCACTGGCCGAAGCGATGAAAAAGATGGTCTGTTCCTCCGCGCTGCGCAACCGGTTGGCATCGGAAGCCAAGTATCGCGTGGAGCAGGACTTCTCGCCGACGCGTCAGCGGGAGCTGCTGGAAATGCTGTACAGAACGATGATTGGGGATTCGTTTCCGATGGGGGTCGAGGAGCCAGCGCATGGCGTTGCCTAAAATTTCCGTCATCCTGCCAGTACGCAATGAAGTTCGCAGCATCGGACGCCTTCTGGACCCGTTGTTGCAGCAGACATATCCAGCGGACCGCTTCGAGAATCTGATTGCCGATGAACGCGCGAACGATGGGACGCGCGAGCTGGTCGAGCGCAAGGCAGGCAGCGCGGCTGCGGTGGAGATTCGCATCGTCGACATTTCTGTTGGCGGGCATAGCGTCTGTTGACGGGCAGAGCGGCTGCTCAAAAAAACTCGAAAAAATAGGGCCGCTTAGAAAGTGACCGCAGATCGGAGTCCGGAGCTGAGAAAGTACAACGAGGCCCGGCCCGTCGACAACCGATGGCCAGCATCGGTGACGGTCGTATTGTCGACGGCGATGCGGGGAATCGCCAGGGGATTGGACTGTCGCGTGAAGAAGCCTGGGGCGGTCGAGAGGGCCGCTTTGAATCCCATGGAACGTACCAGGTCCTGCACGCGGCGGTTATACATGCCGTTGGGGTAAGCCAGGACTTCAGAGACAGCGTCGCCGGAATGCTGTCGCAGTGCGGTGCGAGCGTCGTCGAGTTCCTGGCGGATGTCGCGATCGCTTTCCGAGGAAAGGGCGGCATGGCGGTGGGTGTGCGAGCCGATGCGAATCAGGCCGGTCCTGGTCATAATGCGGACCTGCTCCCAAGTGAGAAACCGGCGTGTTTGGGCCGGGGTCATTCGATAGCGCTGCTCCAGATGGTCGAGCAGGAGGAGACGGGCGCTCAAGGGCATTCGCTTCAACTCCTGCGACCAATACTGGTGTCGTGGGCGTAGATGGCGGTTCTTGCTCTTGCCCATGCCCCAGTGGTTCAGGTCCACCACCAATTCTTCCAGCGTGGAACGGGCGGAACACTGCGACCAGAGGCGCGTGAATCGCTCTTCCGGGAGCAACTGAAGAGTATCGAGCAGGCCAGTGCAGGCGAAGATGGTGGCTGGCATGTCGTGGGCGAGCAGGTGCGGAAAGGCAACGCGGTAGTTGTCTTCCCAGCCGTCGTCCAAGGTGATGGCAACCTTGGGGTGATCCCCCGTCCCGCTGGGATCCGCCAGGAGATCTTCGAGGGGGACGACATTGTAGTCGCGTTGAAGCAACTTGAGCAGGGAGACAAAGGCGGCTTCGCTCAACACCAGATGCGGGTTGTAGCAGAGATTCTGCTCCTCGGTCGGAAGGACGCGGTGGAGCGTCAGGATGAGGCCGCTGCGGCCTGCGATGGCGCGACGGAACAGACTTGCGATCCCCGTTCGTTCCACGATGGTGCTTAGGACTTTCATTTTGTCTTGCATTGTCTCTTCCACATTCAGGGCAACGAAAATCTCCAGCTCTCCAGGGGTATCGCAAGTAATCACAGCACGTCGAATGCCAACGTGAATATACGGCAGACATTGGCCACAAAAGTCTGGAACTGGGGAGTTACGGCCGTAACGTGGAGGGAAAACGAGTCGAGCGATGTGCAATCCGGTGCATATCCGACCCTCTTACAGTGTGGAGGAATTGCGAGAGAACCGCCAATACATGGGTTTAAAGAACGGCCTCCGAATTGCATTAACCGAGGTGCATCACCGTTGGCGTCTTAGTTCCAGGGCGCGTTTTGCAGGGAGGTCGCCACGGCACATTTATCACGGTTCGCCCGTGACGGAATGGACGGGGTCGATGAAATCGCGGGCGAGTTCTGGATCCGACACGGCGCGTACTTCAGAAGGTTGTTGCTGACGAAAGGAATGACTCCATGTCACTACTGAACTTGATCTTGATTCCGTCCGCGGCTGCGGGTGTTGTGTTATTTGCCTGCATGGTTGTGCAAAGCTTACGTCGCGAATGGTAGGGTCCACGACGGGGGGAGACGATCGACCCAATCGCCTCGCAGCGCATGTGGATGAACATTTAACCGGTCTGGGGTGGAGATGTTCAAGGCCACCCCATGTCTTTTATGGCAGCACAAGCTACTGGTCGCCGATAGAGATGCCGAAAAAGAAACACGTTCCATCGGGGGCGACGTATCTTAAAGTATAAGTGGATGCGGATTGGCTGCGAAGTGTTACTTGATTGGGGCGCAGGCCAATTGTGGCAATTGACGTTTGTAGGTTGGCAGCGAAAATTTCACCGAGGGTCAGTTCACGCTACCCGGACGGCAGCGACTGGAGCGGTTTAGCCTGGCGCGCGTGGAGAAGCGGATGAAAGTGATTTGCGCGGAATTGCTGCAAGCGAAGGGTACGTTGCTGAAGGAAAATTGAGGAGAAACCATCGCAATGGAACATTTGAAGAAAGAGAAGGACGCTGCCGCCTCCCAGCATGCAGGAGCAATGGCCATTGACGATTCGCTGATGGATTCGCTGATGCAGACCATCCAGAACCGGACGGGTCAGGTGGGCGTGGTGGGTCTGGGGTACGTGGGCCTGCCGCTGGCGATGCTGTTTGCCCGCGCCGGTTTTCCCGTGACGGGATTCGATGTCGACGTCAGTAAGGTCAACAAGCTGAACGCGGGCTCCTCCTACATCCAACGCATTCTGCCGGAAGAGATTGCGCAACTGCGCGAAACAGGATTCAAAGCCAGCGCCGAATATGCGGACATCCGCAAGATGCAGGCGATTATCATTTGCGTCCCGACTCCGCTCGACGAGCACCAGGGGCCGGATCTGCGCTTCATTGAAGACACCGCCCGCTCGCTCTCGCCCCACCTTCGCGCCGGGCAATTGGTGATTCTGGAAAGCACGACCTATCCGGGCACCACGGAAGAAGTGCTGATTCCATTGCTGGAAGAGAATAGCCCGGAGGGACTTCGCTGCTATCGGGAGGGTCTCGATCCGGCGAAGTGCTTCTATGTCGCGTACTCTCCAGAACGCGAAGATCCGGGCAATGTCACGGTGGCACGCAGCGACATTCCCAAGGTGGTGGGGGCGTCGACGAAGGAGTCCGGCGACCTGGCAGCCGCGTTTTACGGCAACATTTTCAACCGGATTGTTCGCGTTTCCAGCCCGGCGGCGGCGGAGATGACGAAGTTGCTGGAAAATATTTATCGATGCGTCAATATCGCGTTAGTAAACGAACTGAAGCTCCTATGCCTGCGGATGAACCTCGATATTTGGGAAATCATTGAAGCGGCGGCCACCAAGCCGTTTGGGTTTCAGGCGTTTTATCCCGGTCCTGGCCTGGGCGGACACTGCATTCCGATCGATCCTTTTTATCTTTCCTGGAAGGCGAAAGAGCTGGACTTCAGCACCCGCTTCATTGAGCTGGCGGGCGAGGTGAATACCTCCATGCCCTACCATGTCGTCGAGTCGGTGGCGGCGGCGTTGAACGAACGCAGCAAGCCGCTGAAGGGCAGCCGTATCCTGGTCCTGGGGCTTTCCTACAAGAAGGACATCGACGATCTGCGCGAGTCTCCGTCGCTGACGCTGATTGAACAACTGCGCCGCCGGGGAGCGCAGGTCGAGTACAACGACCCGTATTTTCCCGCGGTCGGCCATGGTCGCCACTACGCGCTCAACATGACGTCCGTGCCGCTCAATACAATTCGCGACTACGACTGTGTGCTGATTGCCACCGATCACTCCGATTACGACTATAAGGCCATTGCGAGAGAATCGCAGTTGCTGGTCGACACTCGCAATGCCACGCGAGGGATCGTGGACGCGGAACTGCTGAAGAAGATTGTTCGCTGCTAGGCAGGTGCGGATTGACGGGCCAGTAAACTCCATTGCATCGAAGACAAGAACTGCCTCCCGCCCAGCCCAACCAGGCCCGGCGGTTGGGCAGTTTTGAGCTTTGGCGGCAACCGAACGGTTGGCTTTTCAAGCACCCTTTTGTCGCGTGGGGTATCGATAGAAAAGTGGTTCCGTGTTCCCTTGCCTCCTATTGCTGCAAGCCGCTTTCCTGCTGATGCTCAGTCTTCTCGCTGGCGGCGGCCCTAAAGATCGCTATCGACGGGGACAGCCCTCTCGATGTGATGCCTACCTCCGGCTTTAAGGGAGCGCCCAAGAGTGTGCTGGTTCCGAATCGCGCGGTCACGCGACTGGTCAGCGACCAGGCTGCATCGAATTCGATGCGGCGCAGACTTTTCTGCCGCATTCGCCCCTCTCCTTTGATGCTTCCACGTTGGAATTCTGGGGCTGCCTGCTCCATGGCCCTCGGCTGGCATGGTGACGGAGGCGCTGGATGCCGGAACGGTTGCCGACACACAGTTCGGCGTACCATGACTGTGCGATGTTTCGCGGCAAGAAGGCAACGATCATGTTACGACTGGATCATTTGTCGCCAGCCATAACAACAGGAGAGCGCGCATCCGCGGGGTTCCGGTTCCATGCGGTGAAGGCTCTCCAGCCATCCGAGCCCGGCAGCGGCACAAGGTTGCTTGTCGCCAGGACCAGGTTGTAGATCGCCAGCCAGTGTCCGACGCCTGGGGCTGTCCACAGAACCGCTGCGATCAGCGCATTCACCAGCGGCCCGCTCAGTGCGATCGCGGCGTCATCGAACGGCATCCGCGCTGGCTCGCGTCGTATATACGATCCCCGCAGACACAGGCCAATCTCGCGGACTTTCACCCTCGAGGCCCGTGCGGCCAGCAGATGGCCGCATTCGTGCAGCAGGAGGCTGGCCAAGGTTAACAGCCCCAGCAGCAACCCCGCGGCAAGATGCCCGTCCATCGGGCCGAGTCCGACGAGCAAAACCGCTCCCGCCATTACCATTCCACCCCGGCGTATTCGAAATGCGACCACCTTGGCCTCCACCCGGCGACTCTGGAGCGGGCAATGCCATAGGGTGAAGCAAGGCGCTGGCCAATCCGGCAGCGCCTCAGAAAACGGCGCATTTGGAAGATTGCGATGGCTGTGGGTGGGAATTGTCTTACCAGATGCCGCTGAAAAGCGCAAAAATATGCGCAATTATGGTCCGGAAGACTATAAATCCGAAATGGCGGGTAGCTCAGGACTGAAGGTTCACTCTTGCCAGCACTGCATCCAGCAGCCCTGGCCCTGTGCTCTCCGTTTCATGACGCGGGCGCGCGGCTTCGTCGCTGCCTGGATCGGACAAAGCTTCACTCTCCCCTACTCCAGACCGCTCCGCCGAGGCGGACATCTGATGCCATGCCCTGCGCATCGTCATGCCGTTGAACACTCCTTCTCGTTCGGCCCTTCCGCCGCCAAGCGACCTAATACGGCCTCTGCTGACTTCTCGCTCCGGCTCATCACCGTCGCCCTTTCAGGCATAAAGCGAGATCTCCCCAGGTAAGTACGCACTCCTTCACTGCACGACCGCCGGATCTACGCCGCTTCCCCTTGGTCACGAGAGCTTCGCGATCGTTTGCCCGCTCGCCATGGTCGGCGGCGCCTTCTATCCGGTTCTTGTTCATCGGCCCGCAGCTTCGCTCCACGCTTCCTCCCCACATTCGGTCGCCCTCATGCAGTTGCGCTTCGCTTCGCTCGCTGTGACCTGCTTACGGCGGGACTTGCACCCGCAAACAAGGAACACGGAACGAATAACCCATATCGAGAAAGGCCTAATAAAAATGCACTTCCTCTTGAGTATTAAATACCGCTACTGCGGCTCCCAATATGCCTGCTTGGTCGCCTGCTGAGGCAAGCTGTACACATGGCTTGCGAAGCGAACCAAAGTGCAGCATCTGTTCAACGCGCCTTTCCACATCCGCAACAAACCAAGGCTTGCCTTTCACAAGTCCGCCGGAAACGATGACGACCTCAGGATCCAAAATGTTGAAGAGATTCGCGACTCCTTTAGCCAGATATCCTGCCAGAGCAGAATAAGCCTCGCGTGCGATGGGGTCATTTCCAGAGGCGAGTTGGCTGACCTTGAGTGCCATTTCTGCATCTCCGAGTCCGGGGTCATCTCCACCGGCATCAGATATGTCCCTGTACTCCCGCGCCAACGCCGAGGCGGAGACATACGCTTCCAGGCATCCGGCCCTTCCACATGTGCAAGGCCAACCGTCAAAAAAGATCGTCGAATGTCCAAAGGCCCCGGCAAAACCATGTTGGCCTCGTATCAGCTTGCGGTTGAGAACGACACCTCCACCTACGCCAGTGCCAATCGTGATTGCCGCAAAGTTGCTTAAATGACGAGCCGACCCGAAACACATTTCGGCAAGCACTGCCGCATGGGAATCATTTTCGACACAGGTTGGTAATTGGAATCGCCGCTCGGCAAATGCACGCAACTCGAATCCAGACCAACCGGGCAGATTTTCCGTCGCCGCATAGACTGTTCCATTGCGCACGTCGATGACGCCAGCACTGGCGATACCCAATCCTATCGGTTCGATGCCGTCCCCCCTCGCCGATCGAAGAACCCGATCGATCGCCTGAGCGGTTGCAGAGGCGATCGCTTCGCGGCCTCCACGAGCTTGTGTAGGGATTCGAGCTGGAACGCTGATGCGGCCCTCGAGATCGACCAATCCTGCCTTGATCCAAGTTCCGCCAATATCTACCCCAATGGCAGAACCCGAGTTAAGCGAGTGTTGGATTGCATGAACAAAGTTGGCGGTAATGCTACCCGGCCGTGTAATGGCGGATCCGACGACCACACACCAGGCGCCAGCCAGAATCGCGCGTCTTGCCTCAGCAGGCGTGGAGATATGGCCTTCCGCTATGACTGGACGGCCTGTTTCATGGATTACGTCTGCCAGTAAGGTCCAGCTGAAACCCCTGCTGTTCTGCGTCTGCTCCGTGTAGCCGTGCAGGGTCGTTCCGATCATGTCAGCACCGGCGGCAGCGGCGGCACGCGCTTCTTCGCATGTCGCAATGTCGGCCATCACTGATAGATGCAACTCCTGATGAATGCGCTCAACCAACTGTTGCCATGGATCGCCGGCGGACCAGACGCGGTTCGTGCAATCGAGCGCGATGATGTCCGCACCCGCCTTGGCCAACTCGACGGCTGCCGCAAAATCCGGCGTGATTCGAAGCTGACCATTTAGATAGGCTTTTTTAATCCCAATGATAGGGACCCGCGTTTCGGGGCGTATTGCGGCAATGCAATCAGCACCATTGAGACGCAATCCACCAGCGCCTCCACGAACGGAAGCCAGTGCGATGCGCCGAAGCGCATCGACATTCTCCAGCGGGTCTCCCGGGGCAGCCTGGCAGGAAACCACGAGCACATTTTTCAAGGCGGCAAGGGGTATCGACATTCGTTTGTGGCCTACTTGGAAACAATCCATTGAAATACTTTTAAGATAACCTGTACAGATGTATAGTGTATAGGTTGCTTGCATTGAAACAATTGAAAAATATGTTCTTCTGTGAAAAGGGGGCAGTTTAGCAAAAGAGGGGTAGCTGCCTTAGTACAGTAGGCCCTACCGGTGGTGTTTACTGATCCATTATCTCCGGGAACTCGGCAGGAATTTCGACCCTGATTTGAGGGCGAGGCGATCTGCATCACGTATTTGGAGCAACTACGTTGGGAGCGGGGCTTGCTGCTCCAACTGCAGCAATAAAAAAGATCGCGGAGATCGGATGAGCGCCGGTTCCCCGCTGCGTGCCCCCACAAAGTATCGGGAACATGGGCACGACCTTCGACCGCACCCATGTCTTCCTCAAGGATTGATTTGCACCAACTTCATCCATGTCCACAATAGGTAGGGGCTACTGTACTAATTCTAATGAGCGTTCATGTTAAGACTAACAATCCAGGGCCAAGCGGTGAGGCTTCGAAGTTCGTCCGCACGGGCAGCCAAACGGGGCAAGCCAACTTCCAACTGCCGGATGACCGCATCCAAGTGG
>JAJYVR010000288.1 GCA_021791935.1 Acidobacteriota bacterium | reverse complement strand
GCCCCTGCAGGTACGCCAGACTGCGCCCACGCGCCTCCGACCGCGCAAACAACCCCGCGATCAGGCCGTGCGCACGCAGCAACTCGCGCTTCCATCCTGCCAGTCGATTTTCCATCTCAGTTGCAGATGAACCGCTTATCCAGAGCATCCACAGCATAACACTTATCTACAACTGTAGTATTACGTAGTTATAAATGTTATTTATTTATTTATTTACATCGCCTAAGCGGGCAGAACACCATTCGTGGACGAAGACCAGCAGCACTTTAGCCGCCTCCACCAGCGAATCAATCTCGACATATTCATCGGCGGCATGGGTGTTGCCGCCTCGCGCACCCCACAGAACGGCAGGCGTGTGAGAAACGGTGTGGAAGACGTACATGTCGCATGGACCTTCGATTCCGGCAATGACCGGTGCCTTGCCCAGGACGCGCGTGGCGCAATCCGATAGCTCGGTAACGAGCGCTTCATTGGCAGAAATGGCCGAACCGGGCAGCCATCGCGCAGTGAACTCGACGTGTGGCGGCGCTGCGAAGGGAGTGCTGGAGGCAACTGTGAGCGAATTGATCCACGCGAGAAATTCGCGGTCGATGTCTTCCTGTCTTTCACCCGGCATCGCTTGCCAATAAATTTCCAGCTTGCATTCCTCGGGCACAGTGATCGGCTCCTTCATGCCCCACGGCGCGGTAATAATTTTCGTCACGATCACCGGAACCGGGTCCGCAGTCTCGGCATAGAACGGATGCGGCCTGGCATGGGCGCGTCGCCGATCGGCGAAGTCCTTAATCTTTGTCAGCAAGTAAGTCAATTGTTCGACCACGCCCGGAATTGGCGCCCCCTGCGTTAGGACGCCCCCCGAAGCCCGTAATGTAACGTGGGCGATGCGGCCGCCGCGTTGCGCTGGGCAGATGCGCAGGAACGATGGCTCAGAAATAATCGCAGCATCCGCATTGAATCCTTTGACGCGGCCGGCTAGTGTACCGTTGACACCGCCAAATTCCTCGTCAATCACCGTCTCAAAAAGAACATCTCCCGCCAAGGGAAGATTCAATTTGTGCAGACACTCCATGATGAAGAGGTTGGTTGCGGCGCCACCCTTCATATCGTTGGAGCCGCGGCCGTATAAGAAATTGCCTTCCACTGTGCCGCCGAAAGGATCCTTTGTCCACGGCAACGTGCCGACCGGAACCGTATCGATATGGCCCGATAGCAGCAGCGATCGACCGCTCCCGGTGCCTTTGCGACGTGCGGCAATGTTGGGACGATTTTCGTAATCGCGTCCGGCGATGAAGAGAGGATGTTGTTTCAGCCCGGGCACCTCGTCGAAAGAATAAGCAACAGGATCGCAATCCAGGTCCAACAAGAAGCGGGCAATATATTCCTGGCACTCGCCCTCGCGGCCGGTTGGCGGAGTATTTTCGGATGGGATGCGAACGATGTCCTGCAGAATTTCGATCAAGCGATGCGCGTGTTGTTCGACGTAGCTGGTGAGTTCGATTTCAACTGCGGATAGGTTCATTTGAAAGTGTCTCCACTCCACTGGCTGAGTTTATTCTTAAAGCCCCGCGTAAGAATCGCCAGGTACACAATCCCGATGGCCAGCCAGATAAACCCGACGACCTTGGCATGCGTACTCAAGTTGAGCCAGATGTAGATGCAGACACAGGCCCCGGCGAGCGGAGAGATCAGGTTTTTGAAAACGATGGTGGGGCTGCGTTGTTTCTGCGCGATGTAAAAATGTTGGATCACGGAGAGGTTGACGAGAATAAATCCTAAGAAGGCGCCGAAATTCAGCAACTCGACTGCGGTTTGAAAATTCATGCACAGCGCGCCCACCAGCGACGCGGCTGAGGTGACGTAGATGGCGCGCGTGGGGGTTCCATACTTGGGTGAAACGTAGCCAAACACGGTCCGGGAAAATACCCCATCGCGACCCATGGCATACAGCAGACGCGAGGCCCCGGCTTGTCCGGTGAGTGCGCTGGAAACACCAGCCACCAGCAGTACAAAGGTCAGGATCAGGAACATGACCTGTCCGCCAATGCGGTGTCCGATATCAAGGATAGCGGTATCCACGTGGGGGAAAACGCCGTAGTTGTTCCATGCGAGTGCAGCGAAATATACGGTCACGATGCAGATAAACGTTTGAAGTATGCAGACCAGAACGGTAGAAAAGCCGATGTCTTTCTCGGGATTCAGGGTGTCTTCCGCTAGGGTGGAGATGGCATCGAATCCGATATATGAAAGGGCAGCAATCGACGCGCCCAGCATCATGGGCCGTACGGAGAAGTGGCCTGCAGGAAAAATGCCGACTGGGGATATCAGGCTGGCTTTGCCGTAATGCAGTTCAACATAATGAATGGCGAGAAAGATAAAGAGGACCGCGCACACGGTCATGGCGGCCATCATCACGGTATTGGCGCGCGCCAGAATGCGAATGCCTTTGACATTGATGGCGGTGATGCTAGCGGTAAAGACTAAAACCCAGACGAAGTAGGGAATTGCAGGGACCAATCGTTGGGCGGTCAGTGCGGCATAGATCACGCTTTCCAGTGGAATCAAAAAATAATCGAGGATCATTGCCCAGCCGGCCACAAATCCGACAGTGGGCGTGAATGACTGCTGGACGTAGGTGTATGTGGATCCGGCGGACGGGTAGACCGTCGCCATTCGTCCGTAGCTGGCCGCAGTGAATAACATGGCAACCATCGCAACGATATAACTGAGCGCTGCCTGCCCATGGGAAACAGACTGGATAATTCCGTAGACCGGATAGACCGCCGTCGGACTGAGAATTACAAGGCCAAACAGGATCAGGTCCCAGCGCGTCAGCACCCGCCGAATATGCCCGGTGGAGGGAACGTTCACGGTAGCCTGCGGAGCTGATTCACTCATCGAACTTCTCTCGATGCGTATTCCGGTGAAGTGGTCCGGTGTCGGAGCGAAGCGACGCTGGCTCGTTCTAGGATGATTCAGGTGGACCACATCCGTCAAGACTGATGGAAGCGACTGATGGAAGCGACGAGCAAGCCGGAGATGACCCTGGGCCTGGATATGGGCGACCGCCACAGCCACTATTGCCTGTTGAACGGGGACGGGGAGGCGATCGAAGAAGGGCGCATACAAAGCACTGAGGCGGCGCTACGGCGGCAGTTCGAGGGTGAGCCTTGTCTGCGCATTGCCTTGGAATGCGGCACCCATTCGCCCTGGGTCGGCCGTTTGCT
>JAJYVR010000287.1 GCA_021791935.1 Acidobacteriota bacterium | reverse complement strand
CGCCTTCGCTCCTTGTCCGGCGCGGCCAGAAACGGCCGCAAATGCCGTCGTGGCCCAAGCGATCCCCAGGGCGCAAAGGCCGATTCGTGCGACAAGCCGCACGCTCGCGAATCCTGGATATGGGTGGTTTTTCTGCAAAGAAATAGACTCATGAACGGTCCGTCCACAACCGTTGCCACGCTGAATGATTTTTCCGCCAGCAAGTCGTCCGGTTCCAGCGAATCGACGATGAATCGATGGACCCAGATTGCCTTGGAGTGCGGTGATCGAGAGACTCCGATTGCCTGTGGTTAGCATACGCAACCTGCCTGTCCCTCGTCTTGTCCGCAACGGAAATCCTGATGAATATCTTGAGGCCCTCATGTATACCGCGTTTTACAGCCTGCGAAAGTCGCCGCCGCGGCGACCTGCTTTGTATCCGGGCCCGACTTCAGCCGGACCGTAGATACCCGGAATGTTCCTGGGCTTTCAGCCCCTGCGTTCTGCCGCGTTCCTCTTTCCATATACTGAGTGGTATGGCCCTCGCTTCCAATCCGGCCTTCCCGTCCCTGCAGGACCGTTATTCCCGCCAGGTCCTGTTTGCTGGCATTGGCGAGCAAGGTCAGCAGAAACTCCTCGCTGCCCACGTCGCCATCGTCGGTTGCGGAGCGACCGGGGCCGCCGTGGCGGGTCTGTTGGCTCGCGCCGGAGTCGGCACGCTCACTTTAATCGATCGCGACTACGTGGAATGGAGCAACCTGCAGCGTCAAGTGCTGTTTGAGGAAGAGGATGCGGCGGAGGGTCTGCCAAAAGCCGAGGCGGCCCGGCGCAGAATCGCTCGTTTCAATAGCCAGACCCAGGTCCATGCCCACGTCGCGGACCTGGTCCCAGCCAACATCCATGCTCTCCTCGCCGACGCACAACCGATCCTGGACGCGACCGACAATTTTGAGACCCGTTACCTGCTCAACGACTATGCCGTCGAACAGAAGAAGCCCTGGGTCTATGCCGGGGCGGTCGGCTCCTACGCCGTCACCATGAACATCCTGCCCGGCACAACGGCCTGCCTCGCCTGCATCTTCCCTGAGCCACCCTCCGGCATGGTCGAGACCTGCGACACCAGCGGCATTTTGAATCCGGCAGTAAACCTGGCTGCATCTTTGGAAGCAGTCGAGGCCATCAAGTGGATCGTCGGCGCCCACGACCGGATGCGACAGACTCTTTTTTCCTGCGACGTGTGGTCCAATGAAATTTCCGAAATCGACACCTCCCATCCGCGCCCGCATTGCACGGTGTGCGGCCAGCGTCAATTTCCTCATCTTTCCGGCGTAGCCCGCCCGCAGATTACGCTGTGCGGCAGAAACTCGGTCCAGATTCACGAGCGCCATCGCCCCATCGACTTCGCTGAACTGGAGCGCAAATTGCAATCCCACGGCGCCGTCCGGCGAAACGACATGCTTTTACGCTTCGATCATGGCGAACATCGCATCACAGTATTCAAGGACGGTCGCGCCATTGTTCAAGGGACAACAGACGTTGGGCTGGCGCGCAGTCTTTATGCGCGCTTTGTCGGAAGTTAAGTTTCCGCCGAGGCAACTCCCACGACCCCATCGCCTTCCAACACACGCAGCCATCGATGCAAGGACTATGGTAGATTCCAACAAAGCCTCAGGAAAAGGCAGAACGCACTCCGGTTCCATGACGAAAACCACACTGCGAACTTCCGAGAAGACGCCCTCCCCCACCCCCGCGCAACCGCTTACCGCCGAAGCCAGGCCAGTGCAGCAGCAGCGGCGGCGCAACCCTCCCATTGCCGGAGAACTGGCGGCCATTGCCCAGGCCCAGCAAGGCGATGGCGCGTCCTTTGAGGTTCTCTACAACATGCACAAGCGCCGCGTGTACTCGCTGTGCCTGCGCATGCTGGGCAATGTGGCGGAGGCGGAAGACCTGACCCAGGAGGCATTTCTGCAGTTGCACCGCAAAATTGCAACATTTCGCGGCGATTCCGCTTTCTCCACCTGGCTGCATCGAATGGCCGTCAACGTGGTGCTGATGCATCTGCGCAAAAAAGGTCTGCCGGTGGTCTCCCTGGAGGAAACGCTGGAACCCTCGCAGGAAGACGGCCCTCGCAAAGACTTTGGCGCCCGCGACCTGACGCTTTCAGGATGCATCGATCGTGTGACGCTGGAGCGGGCGGTGGAAGAGTTGCCGCCAGGCTATCGCATGGTATTTGTGCTGCACGATGTGGAAGGCTATGAGCACAATGAAATTGCAGGAATGCTGCAGTGCTCCATTGGCAACAGCAAATCTCAACTCCACAAAGCCCGCATGCGTCTGCGCAATTTGCTGCGTCAATCCGCGGACGGGAAGGTACAGGCATGACATCCGACCGGACCCACACGCCCAGAGATTGCGACGAATTCCAGCAGCAATTGCCGGAGCTCTTCGATTCCGACCGGGACCTTCTCGCCCATGCGCATTTGCAGACCTGCGAAAACTGCTCCTTGCTGGTGCGCGATCTGGAATATATCGCCGCGCAGGCAAAATTGTTGCTGCCCATCCACGATCCCAGTCCGGCGGTTTGGGACAACATTCAAAACGCGCTTGCCCGGCAGACGAGGGATGGCGACAAGAGTTCCTGACCCGCTCCGGCAAGGAAACTTATCCGCTAGAGCATTTTTACAGATAGTGCAATGTGATGGGTGCTCCATCCTAGCGTAGCTAGGGTGGGATAGAACGAAGCCCGAATTACAGTAACCTTGAAAATGCTCTAAAGAAGACGCTTCTCGTTTAAAATCCAGCCAAGATTGCTGGAGGCGCCCATTCTTACCGCTTCACGCTCAAAGACCGACCGGGTATTTTTGCCCAAACGCGTTGTCTTGACCGGATTCATGGGAGCGGGCAAGAGCGCGCTCGGACCTCGTTTGGCGCAGCAACTTGGATGGGACTTTATCGATCTGGACGACGAGATTGTGCGCGCGGAACAAAGAAGCATCGCGCAAATTTTCGAGGCCGTCGGAGAAGACCGCTTTCGCGAATTGGAGCAGAATGCGCTTGCCAGGACCCTGGGCCTTGAACGCGTGGTGCTCGCGCTGGGAGGCGGAGCCATCGAAACTGCGGCCAACCGGCAGTTGCTCCAGCAGGATCGCGAGACCCTGTCGCTCTATCTCGAAGCGCCGCTGGAGGTCCTGATCGAGCGCTGCGAGCGACAACAGTTGGAACGAAAAGCCGTTCGGCGTCCAGTCCTTGAAAAACGCGCGGAGCTGATGGAACGGTTT
>JAJYVR010000035.1 GCA_021791935.1 Acidobacteriota bacterium | reverse complement strand
GGAAGCCCTCGAACAGGCCGTTGGCGACGCCCTCAAAACCATCACCCCCGGCAACGCCGCCGCATGGTTCCGACACTGCGGCTACGGCATACAGCAACCATAGTTCTGCTCTAGAACATTTCTCCTGACGCTGTAGAGTGGCGAAGATCGTTTCGCGCAGCCTTTCTTTAAGGAAAGGCTGCGTGGAGCTTTTTTCCACGCTATGCACCTTCAGGAGAAATGTTCTAGGCCCTCGTATTCGTCCATTCAGATTCTCCTCGATGTGTGTTGGCGACCCACCTCGAAGAGTTTCTGGGTGGACTCGCGAATATGTCGAACTTCTACTGCCTCCCCGGCAGAGCCGTGGGTTCTCCCGGTTGCAATAGACCCGGCAATTTTTCTCCAGCTTTGCCAAGGATGACGCGCGTGAATGCGTTCGCATTCAGGGGCGCATCGGGACCGACGTAGTATGTGCGGGCTGGGGCCCCGCGACGCACTTTCGCCCAATGGACAAAGCTTGCCGCGGGATGAACCGCGCCGGAAGTGCCCACCGCCAACAGAATGGAACAGCGGTCGATCTCCTGCTGAATGCGCGTCATTTCCAACGGAATTTCTCCGAACCACACGATGTGCGGCCGCAAACGCGATCCGCACGCGCAAATGGGAATTTCACGGATGAAATTGTAACTGTGACTGTCCTCTATGATGGGAGCGCCGCAGTTTGCCTCGCAGCGGGACTTGAAAAGCTCTCCGTGCATGTGCATCATATTGCGCGAGCCGGCCCGTTCATGCAGATCATCTACGTTCTGAGTACAGAGGAAAAAGCGGCCGCCGATCTGTTTCTCCAGCTCCGCCAGCGCGTAGTGGGCAGCGTTCGGCTGGCCCGCCTGCGCCTCCCTTCTGCGCTGCGAATAGAATTGCCACACCAATTCAGGGTCCGCCTCCCAGCCTTCGGGAGTGGCGACCGTCTCCACCCGATGCCCGGCCCACAAGCCGTTGCTGTCGCGGAAGGTCCTCAGTCCGCTCTCCGCGCTGATGCCCGCTCCTGTGAGTACAAACACTCGGTCGCTTGCAGATATCTCAATCGAATCCTGGAAAGCTTCCGTTGCCACGCGATTGCTCCGAATGTAAACCGTTCACTCAACCCGCCTGCGCGTTATGGCTTCGACCCATCCTTCGGCCTTGGCTGCCATTTCTTGCGCTCCGGCGCCACCGGAGTTGCCGACCCATCCGAAGATTTTGCGGTCACTCCGGGCTCCACAGCATCAGCCGATACCTTCTCCGAGGACTCCGGCTGACTGACGGCATGAGTTGCGGTCGCCTCGTCTCGACTCAGGATCAAGGGTACCGCTGCGCCGCCTGGGTCCATTTCCGTATCGATCGATACATCGCCAACCCTCAGGCCTTTTTTCTTTTGCACGCTCTCCAACAACAGCTCTGCGACATCCTTGATCGCGATTCCGTCGGCGTCGCTTTTCCCCGGCGTACTGCCCAGCATGCTCTTGCAGAACGGGCAGCCCACGGCGAGCGTCTTCGCGCTGGTGGCCGAACTCAGCCGCTGCTCCGCTTCATGGAATCGGTTCTCTGAAATTCGCTCAGTGCCCGGCTCTTCTTCCTTCCAGAATTGAGCGCCGCCTGCGCCGCAACAAAATGCATTCTCGCGGCTGCGGTCCATTTCCAGCAATTCATTTCCCAGCACGCGCAATACATTTCTAGGCGCGTCGTACACTCCGTTGTGCCGCCCCAGATAACATGGGTCGTGATACGTGATACTCGCATCCAGCTTGCCTGCATCCAGCTTGCCGGTCGATACCAACGATTCAAGATACTGCGTGTGATGCATCGCCGTATACGATCCGCCAATCTGCCGATATTCATTGCCGATCGCGTTCATGCAATGCGGGCAGCTTGCGACGATCAGTTTCGGCTTCACGGCATTCAACGTGGCGACATTCCGGTCCGCCAATTCCCTGTACAGCAGTTCATTTCCGGCGCGGCGGGCGCTGTCGCCAGTGCAGCATTCCTTCTTTCCCAGTACCGCAAAATTCACGCCTGCATAATTCAGCAGTTGGACAAACGCGCGCGCCGTCTTCTGCGCCTGCGGATCGTAACTCGCCGCGCACCCCACCCAATACAGGACATCCGCATCGGGATTTTCATCCGTCGTCTTCACCGGCAGACCTTGTGCCCACTCCATGCGCTTGTCGTGGTTGATGCCCCACGGGTTCTTCGACCGCTCCATGCCGCGAAATGCGGCCTGCAGTTGCGCAGGAAATTTGCCTTCCATCATCACCTGGTTGCGGCGGATGTCGATGATGTCGAGCATTTGTTCATCCTGCACCGGGCAAACCTGCATGCACGCGCCGCAGGTCGTGCATGCCCAGGCTGCCTCTGTCGTCATCGCGAACTGCAGCAGAGGATGCGGGCTGCCCGTTCCAGTCTCGAATCCAGAATTGCTCGCCGACAAACGGTTCAGCTCCATCCGCTTGTTGATTTCGAGCGCCGCCGGACTCAGCGATTTTCCAGTGGCAGTGGCGGGACAAACATCCTGGCAGCGATTGCACTGGATGCACGCATAGGCGTCCAGCAGTCGAGGCCACGCCAGGTCCTCCAATCGCTTCGCGCCCATCTGCGTCATTTCCGCGTCATCGCCTTCTTCCGCCATCGCAATTTCCACCAGCGGCAGGACGCCGGAACCGGAACGTCGCGCGAAGAAATACTTCAGCGGTGCCATAAAGATATGCACGTGTTTGGTGTAAGGAAAATACGCCAGGAAAAGCAGCACGCTCCCCAGCGCTCCCCAATAGCCGAAGATGCGCCAGGCGTATGCATTCTGCGGCGCAACGAGATGCGAAATCAGCGTGGCGAACGGTTGAAATTTGTCGGGGCCACGCTGCGCCAGCCGCGCGCCCGCTCCAATGGCGCGGCTTCCCACATGGAAAAGGATGAAGGCGGACACGATCAGCGAGTCCTGGCTGATGTACCCGTGTCGCACATCCGAATGTAGCAAGGTGGTCGCATTGAAGCGAAAATCGCGCCGGGCAGGAAGGAAGAATCTGCGAATAACGAGCGCAACCACTCCCACCAACACCAGGAAACTCAGGATGTCGGCCAACAAGTTATAGACTGCGCCCGGGCCCGTGCTTGAGGAAATGTCAAAGGACGCGTAGCCCGCGATTGCGTCCACAGCATTCACCATAATGTAGAAGACGAACCCATAAAAAATACATGCGTGGAACGTACTGACGACCGTGCGTTTCTGAAATGTGCGCGTCTGGCTCAGCGTGGTGCGAAGCGCATACCAGAATCGCTGAAGGATGCGATCGGCTCGAACGTCGCGATCGGGCTGCCCACGTCGGATGCGCAAATACAGGCGATAGAAGCCATGCGTTCCCCACGCCACAGTGACAAGCGCGAAGATCAGGAATGCGTACTTCTGAGAAAGTGGAAGCATTCAACACGGCCCCAAAACTACGATGCGTACGACCCGGCAGGGTCATTTGCGGACTGCGGCAATCATCGCGGGAACAATCTGGTTCACGTCGCCGACGATGCCGTAATCCGCCACTTTGAAAATCGGCGCATCCGCGTCCTTATTGATGGCGACGATGCATTTGCTTTTGCCCATGCCGGAAAGATGTTGTACCGCGCCGGAGATGCCGATGGCGATATAGATCTTTGGCTGCACGGTTTTTCCGGTCTGCCCAACCTGCTCGGAATACGGCCGCCAACCTGTATCCACAATGGCCCGCGTTGCGCCAACAGCAGCGCCCAGCACGTCCGCCAATCCCTCGACAAGAGTGCGAAAGCCTTCCGCACTGCCCACGCCGCGCCCGCCGGCCACCACAATCTCCGCTTCGGCCAGCGAAATGCGAGAGGATTTCTCCAGCGATTTGCCGGTGATTTGTACCCTACGTTGCGGCAGCGTCAGTTCGACATCGAACTGCTCCGCCGCCTGCGTGCCCGATGTGGCCGCGGCAAATGCCGCCTGCTTCAGAGTGATGACGACGACCGGCGCGTCCGCTGTCACTTTCTCCGTGACCCGCGCCAGATACGTGTATCGCTCCGCCAAAACTACGCCCTCAGTCGAGACGACGCTGACAACATCTTCCAGCAGCGGCGCATCCAGCTTGACCGCAACCCTCGGACTATATTCGCGCCCGCTTCGACTGCCGCCGATCAGCACGGCGTTCGCGTCTCCCTCGCTCGCGATTTGTGCGACCGCCGCCGACCAAATTTCCGGATCGTATTGCGCCAACTCGGCATGGTCCGCCACCAGCACCTGGTCCACCAGCAACGCGACTTCATTTGCAACAGTGGCAGTTGCATATCCCAGCACCAAAGCTGTCACCGGGCCTTCCCTGCCCAGCTCGCGAGCGCACGTCGCCATCTCATACGTGCTCTTGCTCAACTTTCCATTCGCGTGTTCCACAACCATCAGGATCATGCGATCACCCGCGCTTCGTTCCGCAGCAACTCCACCAGCTCCGCGGCGGCGGCCGACGCATCCTTGCCATCCAATATCTTGTGCAACCGCGCCCGCACCTGAATCTCCGCGCCGATAACCTTCAACTTGGGCTCAACCTGGAACGATTCCATCGACACCACTCGAAGCTCCTTCTTCTTTGCCCGCATAATATTCGGCACAGTCGGATACCTCGGCTCATTCAGGCCCTGCTGCGTGGTGACGACCGCGGGAAGCTGCACAGAAAACATCTCGCTGCCGTCCTCCGCATCGTGCCTGCCCGTCAGCGTCTGCCCGTGAATCTCCAAAGCGCTGACCCATGTCGCCTGCGGCCACTGTAACCGTTCCGCAGTCGCTGCTCCCAGCGCATGGCTGTCCCAGTCCGCCTGCTGTCCGCCACAGAAAATCAAGTCGATCTTCTCCTGCTGCGCCACCTGCGCGGCCACTTTGCTCAACGCAATCGGGTCCAGCGCCAACTCCGTCGTCACGTGGATGGCGCAGTCCGCTCCCATTGCCAATACGGTGCGCAGGGCCTCACGGTTGCGCTCCGCGCCGATCGCCAGCGCGATCACTTCCGCATCGACTCCGCTCTCGCGAATACGCAGCGCCTGTTCGACTCCGTACTCATCCATGGTGTCGACCACCAGCTTGCTGGCGCTCAAGTCCACCTCGCCGGCACGAATACGCACCGTCTCTTCCGCATCCAGCACCTGGCGAATTAGCGCCAATATCCGCATGGTCCCCCCTGCCCATTTCACGTATCGCAATGCCGCACTTTATACTGCAAACTGCGACAGAATCGTCTGGCGAGTTCGGGTTCGACCGTCAGCTTTCACCGCGAAACAATTGACTGCGACAGCTTAATCTACCCTTCGATAGCGTAGCTGCGCAACCCCCGGAAGAGGTTTTCTGCCCGATGGAAAAGATTGCTGCTACAGACGGCGTCAGAATGCCGCTCACATCCTTGAGTCACGACGAGCAAATCCTGCGGGATTCGGTCCGCAAGTTCGCCCAAAACAAAATCGCTCCCTTGGTCCGCGAAATGGATGAGGCGCAGAAGATCCATCCTTCCCTGCTGCCGCAAATGTTCGAAATGGGCATTCTTGGCATGGAAACCCCGGAACAGTATGGAGGATTCAGCGGATCTTTTCTGGAGTCCATTTTGGTGGTGGAAGAAATTTCTGCCGTCGATCCCGCGATCGGCGTCTTGGTGGACGTGCAGAATACCTTGACCGTCAACGCGCTGCTGCGTTGGGGCTCGGAGGAGCAAAAGGCGAAATATCTGCCGCGCACCAACACCGATACCATCTGTTCCTATGCCCTCAGCGAAGCCAGCTCGGGCTCAGACGCCTTCAGTCTCAAGACGCATGCGCGGCCCGATGGCGATGCCTATGTGCTGAATGGCCGCAAGCTTTGGATTTCGAACGCCGCCGAGGCCGGCCTTTTCATCGTGTTCGCAACCGTCGACCCATCGGCCGGCTACAAGGGAATTACCGCATTTATTGTCGAACGCGACACGCCCGGTTTCCATGTCGGCAAAAAGGAAGACAAGCTGGGGATTCGCGCTTCGTCCACCTGCGAGCTGCTGCTGGACGACTGTCGCCTGCCCGCAACCAGCGTCTTGGGCCTGCCCGGCAAAGGCTACAAAATCGCCATTGAAACATTGAACGAAGGGCGCATTGGGATCGCCGCGCAGATGTTGGGCCTGGCCCAGGGTGCATGGAACCACGCCGCCAAATACAGCCAGGAACGGCAACAATTCGGCAAGCCCATTGCAACATTCCAGGCGGTCCAGTTTACGCTGGCGGAGATGGCGACCGAAATTGAGGCGGCCCGGCTGATGGTCTACAACGCGGCGCGAATGAGAGATGCCGGCTTGAATTTTGTAAAAGAAGCCGCGATGGCAAAATATTTCGTGTCTACGGTCGCGGAGCGCGTCGCCAGCCAAGCCGTGGAAATCTTTGGCGGGTACGGATTTGTCAAAGACTATCCCGTAGAAAAACTCTATCGCGATGCCAAGATCGGAAAAATCTACGAAGGCACTTCGAACATGCAGTTGGCTACCATTTCCAAACTGGTCCTCACCGGCTAAAGCGCGTACCGCCCAGCTTCCGTCATGGCGATTGCGATCTCCCGGCCCAGCGCCACCGTATTTTCCGGCTCATGCTTCGTCAGCCGGCGGAAAATTGCCATCCGCGTGCGCAGCATGTCGCCTTCCGCCACTGCGCCAAGAATCCGCTCCGCGGACGTCTCTAGAATCCGGACCGAGCGGGCCGCATAGTACTTTGTCATCGCCACGGCCAGCGTGCTACGGCCTTGCATCTTCTCCGTGCGCAGAATCGCGGACTCAAGCACCAGCACCTCCATCATCATGTCGGCCAGCGCGCCCATGATCTCCTGCTGGTCCACCAGTGCCGCGCCAAATTTCTCTGACGCGGCGCCGGCGCAGAAAAGACTCAGCTTCTTCGCATTCGCAAGAAGAAAACGCTGTTCTGCAAGCTCGCCGTCGCGTTCCTCGCGAAACTTCGGCCCAGCCACGATCTCGTCCATCACCCGCTGGATCGCGGGCAACAGCGCCAGCCGCCCCTGCATGGCGCGCTTCATCGTCCATCCGCTGATTATCAGCCGGTTGATCTCGTTGGTGCCTTCGAAGATTTTGTTGATGCGCGAATCGCGGTACGCGCGCTCCGCGGAATACTCCTCGACGTATCCATAACCGCCATGCAACTGCAGCATCCGGTCGACGAGGCGCTCCAGCATTTCCGAGCACCACACTTTCACGATCGAGCACTCAACGGCATACTCTTCAATGCGCTTTTGAATCTCTTCCGTCGTCGTCGCACTCTTCTCCAGTTCCGCCAGCGACGCGTCAATGGCCCCGATCACGCGATAGACCAGCGATTCGCCGGCAAAAATTCCGGCCGCGCTGTCGGCGATCATCTGCTGCACCAGTCCAAACGAGACAATCGGCTTGGAGAAGGCGATGCGTTCCTTCGCGTAGCGAAGACCCCCGCGAAACGCATTCTTCGCGCCGCCAATCGCCGCCGCGCCCAGCTTGTATCTGCCCACGTTCAGAATGTTGAACGCAATATGGTGACCTTTACCGGCTTCGCCCAGGAGATTTTCAACCGGCACCTGGCAATCCGTAAGAATCAGCGGGCAAGTGGAAGAGCCGCGAATCCCCAGCTTGTGTTCTTCCGGCCCAACGGTCAGGCCAGTCGTCCCTGCCTCAATCAAAAAAGCGGCAAACTTCTCTCCGTCGATTTTCGCGAACACGGTAAACAGGTTCGCGATGCCGGCATTTGAAATCCACATCTTCTCCCCGTTCAGCACATAGTGCTTCCCGTCCGAGGAAAGCTTGGCCCGGGTACGAAGATTCATTGCATCGGAGCCGGAAGACGCCTCCGACAAGGCGTAGGCCGCGATCCATTCCCCCGATGCAAGTCGCGGCAAATATTTTTTCTTCTGCTCTGCCGTGCCATACCAGACCAGCGGCAGCGTGCCGATGCCGACGTGCGCGCTGAACGAAACGGAAAAACTGCCGCAGATTGCAATCTTTTCCGCGATCAAAGCAGACGTCACCTTGTCCATCTGCAGCCCGCCGTACTCTTCAGGGACATCGACCCCCATCAAGCCCAGCTCGCCGGCCTTGCGAAGCAACTTCTTCGTTGCTTCAAAGTCCTTCGCTTCAATCGCTGCAATCTGCGGCTGGATCTCCTTCTCGGCGAACTCGACGGTAGCACGCTCAATCTGCCGCTGCTCATCGGAAAGATCTTCCAGAGTAAAAATATCTTCCGGACCAAGGTCTTCGATCAGGAAGCTTCCGCCGGCCACGCGCCGTCGATTCGATATCGCCGGGCCGCTCATGGAAGCCTCCGCGCATGTGGATGTTGCTGCATGTTTGCGTTCCTCAACTTTGCAGGTTCTCAAAAATTCCGGCCGCGCCCATTCCGCCGCCGACGCACATCGTCACCAATCCATATTTCTTTTTGCGCCGCTTCAATTCGCGCAGGATGGTGGCCGTCAATTTCGCTCCCGTGCAGCCCAGCGGATGTCCGAGTGCAATCGCCCCGCCATTTACGTTCACCTTTGCCGGGTCCATTTGCAACAGCTTCATCACCGCCAGCGACTGTACGGCAAAGGCCTCGTTCAGCTCAATCACATCGATCTGCTCCAACGTGAGCCCTGCCAGCTTCAGTGCCTTGGGGATCGCATACACAGGGCCGATCCCCATCTCTTCCGGAAGGCATCCTGAAGTAGCGAACGCCACAAACCGCGCCAGCGGCTTCAACGCCAGCGATACCGCAACCTCCTCTGACACCACGACCGCGGCGGCGGCGCCATCGGAAGTTTGCGAAGAATTTCCCGCCGTCACAATTCCATTGGAATGAAAAGCTGGTCGCAGCTTTTGGAGCGCCTGGTAGGACGTGTCGCTGCGTGGACCTTCGTCGACGCGAAACTCCATTTCTTGGCGCGTCGGCTTGTCTCGATCACGCGCGTCCGAAATTGTAACCGTTACTGGCACAATTTCATCTTCAAATTTTCGCTCGCGGATTGCAACCAGCGCTTTCTGGTGGCTGGCGAGTGCAAACCGGTCCGACTCTTCCCGCGAAATCCCATAGTGCTTGGCCACGCGCTCCGCGGTCAATCCCATCGACATATACGAATCCGGATAGCGATCCACCAGCCACGGATTCATGGAGATTTTGTTGCCGCCCATGGGGACCAACGACATCGACTCCGCTCCTCCCGCGACAATCGCATCCGCGGAGCCGCTGCAAATTCTTTCCGCGGCAAGCGCGATGGACTGCAGCCCCGACGCGCAGTAACGATTGATCGTCATCGCAGCCGCCTCCACCGGAAGGCCCGCGCGCAGAGAAATGATGCGGGCCAGGTTCAGGCCCTGCTCCGCCTCCGGCATCGCGCAGCCAATGATGACGTCTTCGATCCGTTTCACATCGAGTTCCGGCACGCGTTCCAAAGCTCCCCGCACCGCGATGGCCCCCAGATCGTCGGGCCGCGTGGACCGCAGAGCGCCATTCGGGGCCTTCCCCACCGCCGTCCGCACCGCGCTCACGATGAATGCATCTTTCATGCTGATCCCTTTTCAATTGCGCAACGGCTTGCCGGTTTTTAACGTGGCCGCGATCCGTTCCGCCGTCTTCGGTTCTCCGCAGAGCGAAAGAAATGCCTCGCGCTCCAAATCGAGAAAATATTGTTCGCTGACCTGCGTCCCTGCGGCGACCGCTCCCCCGCATAAAACGTTTGCCACCTGGCGCGCAATCTTCACGTCATGGTCGCTGATAAATTCAGCTTCTCGCATCAAGTGGATGCCAAGTTTCAGGTTCGCGAGAATGCCTTCTCCCGGCGCGGGAATGTCGTTGCGCGGCAGCGGCGGCACATACCCCGCATCCGCCAGCCTTGCGGCCTCCGATTTCGCGTCGAGCAGCAGCCGCTCACGGTTCATCGTAATACCGTCCGACTCGCGCATCAGATGCAGCCTTCTTGCCTCCACCGCAGAGCTGGAGACCTTCGCCATCGCGATCGTCTCGAACACATTCCTCAGCGCATCGTTCATTTCTACAGAATCGCCGCGGCTGCCGATTCGGATTGCATTGGCCGCATCAATGGCGCGCAGGGTCATCTCCTTGCATCCGCCGCCGGCGGGCACCAACCCCACGCTGGTTTCCACCAGACCCATGTAGAGTTCAATATGCGCTTGGCGCGCCGCAGCATGCAACCCAACCTCCGTGCCGCCGCCCAGGCACATTCCGAACGGTGCCACCACAACCGGCCTGCTGCAAAATCGAATCGTCTGCGTCATCGCCTGGAATTCGCGAACATACCGGTCAATCTCGTCCCATTCCTCGTCTTGCATGGCCAGCAACACCTGCATCAAATTCGCGCCCACGGAAAAATTCGTTGCATCGCTGGTCACGACGAAGCCTTTGAAATTCCGCATCGCATTGCCATCCGAACGAAGCGTGCGTTGCACAAACGTCACAATGTCCTCGCCCAGCGTGTTCATTTTCGAGTGGAACTCGATGCACGCGATCCCATCGCCAATGTCGATCAACGACGCACCGGGATTTTTCTCGACCACCCCATTGGTCCGTTTGACCTTTGCGACGGTCACCATCCCGGACGTTTCCACCGCTGGCCGATACTCGCCCAAGGCAATATCGAAAAACTCGGCCCCCTGATTGCGATACCAGCAAGTGACCCCGGCACTGAGCATGGTTTCCGCAATTTTCGGAATCGCATGGCCGCGAGCACGCATCTTCTCCACCGTCTCAACAAAGCCCGCGGCATCCCACATCTCAAACGGCCCAAACTCCCAGTTGAACCCGGCCTTTATCGCCCGATCAATCTCCACCACTGTGTCCGCAACTTCGCCAATCCGGTTCGCTGCGTAGGCCCACAGCTCCGGAAGAATCTGCCAATAAAACCGCGCCGCCTTGTCGCGTTCCGGATTGCCCGCCAGAAGCGCGCGAATCCTCGCCGCCGTGGATTCGTTGCTCTTTGCCATTTCCAATTCTGGAATCTTCGGCCGCGCGGCAGGTCGGTATTCCAACGCGTTCAAGTCAAGGACGAGTCGCGCCTCCTTGCCATCCGCGCCGCGTTCTTTCTTATAAAAACCCTGGCCCGTTTTGTCGCCAAACCATTTACGTTCGAACATCTGGTCCAGCGCCGCCGGCAGTTGTACATCCGCGCGTTCGTCCTTCGAGCTCGCGGCGAAATTGCGCGCCACGTTCACCAGCACGTCGATGCCAACCATGTCCGCCAGCCGAAATGTCCCCGTCTTCGGCCAGCCAATCGCCGCGCCGGTCAGTGCATCCACCTCTTCAATACTCAAACCAAAGTCCAACATCGTACGAAACGTATTCAGCATGACAAATGTGCCGATTCGATTGGCAATAAAGTTGGGCGTGTCGTGGGCGCGGACAACGAGTTTTCCCAAATGTATCTGAACAAAGGTTTCAACCGACGCCGACGCCCGCGGATCAGTCTCTGTTGTAACGATCATCTCCATCAATCGCATGTAGCGCGGCGGATTGAAAAAATGCGTGCCAAACCATCGCCGCCGAAACGATTCCGGCATGTCCTGCGCGATCATTCTCACGGGCAGGCCGCTGGTGTTGGTCGTCACGATTGCATTGTCGCGGATGTATGGTGCAACCTTGCCGAGCAGCGCGCGTTTGATGGCAAGATTTTCAGCGACCGCCTCAATGATCCAGTCGCAGGTTCTCAACTTCTCCAGATCGTCCTCGAAATTACCGATGCCGATATTGGACGCTCGCGCCGGATCGACAAATGCCGGCGGCTTCGACTTCTTCAAACTCTCCAGAGCTTGGGCGGCCAGGCGATTTCGCTCACTCTCGCCGGGCAACGCCATGTCCAGAAGTAAAACTGGAAAGCCTGCATTCGCGACGTGCGCGGCGATGCGCGAACCCATGGTCCCTGCGCCCAGAACAGCGACCCGTTGGATCCGATAGTTTGCGTCTGCAACCGGCATAGCACCCTCGTACAGTAGACGAAATCTTTCCAGGTTAAGAACGATAAAAAAACTTTATTTTGGCCGCTCCATGTCAAACCTGTCCCGCGTGCGCGCGTACGTGGAACCGGCCATGCGCCCGATGGCGTTCAATTTCTCAGGATCGATCCGAAAGTGATCCAGCAACGATGCCCGCACGTGGAACCGCAATACTTCTCCCAGCACCAGGCTTCCCCCCAGCGGTTTCGCGCTGACATGAATCGCCTGCTGCAGTCGGCATTCCATCTGCACATGCGACTCTGCCACGCGCGGCGGCCGAACCAGTTCACTCGGCAGCGGTGTAAGGCCGGAGACCAGAAACTCATCCACCTCCGGCGGCAATTCCGCGGAGCATGCGTTCATCTGCGTCGCAAATTCTTCCGAAACAATGTTGACTACAAATTCACGCGTGGCGATGATGTTGCGCAGCGTATCTTTTGAAGAATGTAAATTACTACTGCCAACCCCGCGCACCATGGGACAAAAGCAGACAATCGGAGGATTGGCGCTTGCCACGGTGAAAAAACTGAACGGCGCCAGGTTACGCACACCCTTGGCATCCATCGAAGACACAAACGCAATCGGTCGCGGAACCACGGAGCCAACTAGCAGCTTGTATATGTCCTGCGGCTTCTGCTCGGCTGGATCCAGGGTGGTCATCGCGCCTGCAGCTGCAATCTCACTCATCCAACCGGCTCCAACTTGGCGGCCTCTTTCGCTCCCCAACTGGCCCAGTAATCCGCCCACTCCACTTTTTCTCCCGCGGGCAGCACGTGGATGGGATTCAACCCATCCAGCATAACCGCCGATTCATCCGTGAAACTCTTCGCCCTTTGGTTCGCCAGCGCCTTGGGATGCGGCCCGTGGTGGATGCCGCGCGGATGCAGCGTCGCATAACCCGGTTTCACATTGTCGCGGCTGAAAAAATCTCCATCATGATAAAAAATGAATTCATCGTAGTCCGTGTTGCGATGAAAAAACGGCACATGCAGCGCATCCGGGTCCTGCTCCAGCGGCCGCGGCAGAAAACTGCACACAACCGCGCCCTGCGTTACAAACGTTGTATGCGCGCTCGGCGGCAGCGCCGCGCGATGGCTGGACACTGGACGAATATCGCGCAGGTTGATCTTCCACGCCGTCAAATCGCCCTTCCATCCCACCACATCGATTGGATTGAATGGATAAAACACTTTGGAATATTCATTCTCATTCTTGATGCGAACTTCCCACTCGCGTGTGTCGTCGAGATACGGCGACGGCTCCGGAGTGGCGATGACGCCTGGGTCGTACAGCGCGTGCTGACCCAGCAATCCTTTGTCCGGCTGTTCAAATTCCGTCTTCGATTGAAAAATGAGGAAAAAATTGTCCCCCGTGTCCGGCACCACGCGATACGTCACCGCCCGCGGAAGATTGATGTAATCGCCTTTCTCAAATCGCAGCGGGCCAAAGTCCGTCTCGATGACGCCGTTGCCGCAATGCACAAAATACATCTCATCGCCATCCGCATTGCGAAAATAAAACGGCATCGGCTTCGATCGCCGCGAAACCGCCACCGTAATCTCGTTGTTGCCGAGAAACTGAATCGGCGCGCCCTGCGCATCCTTCAGGTCCGTGGGCTCCAGCTTGTTCAAGTCGAACAGATGCGGCCGCAGATTGCCTTCAAATCGCGTCCAGCCGGTCGGCGCATGGGCGTGGTACAGGTGGCTTGCTTTCCCATAAAAACCCTTTCGCCCGTGCTCTTCTTCAAATGTACCCTCGGGCAATCCAACGTGGGCCTGTGACGCCGTCTTTCCCTTGTTCAGCGGATACATTCGCCGTTCTCCTTTATGGAAACCCTTCCACCATTGTGATGTTACAAACGCACCACGCGATTGCGCAGGATGCCAATCTTTTCAATTTCCAGTTCGATCGCGTCCCCCGGCTGCACCCAGCGGTCCAGTTCCAAGCCACATCCGGTGCCCACCGTCCCGGAGCCCAAAATGTCTCCCGGATAAATCGTGTCGTCCTGCGAAAGAAACTCAATCATCTGCTCGAACGTCCAATACATGTCGCGTGAGTTCCCCCGCGACCACTCCTCGCCGTTCACACGCGCCACCATTTCCAGCGCATACGGATCGGCAATTTCATCCCGCGTCACCATCCACGGGCCCACCCCGCTCGCCAATGCTTTCCCTTCGCCGGCCCCAGCCGCACCTTCATCTCGCGACGTTGAATATCGCGCGCGCTAAAGTCGTTCAGGATGGTGTAGCCCGCGATATAGTCTCGCGCTTTGGCTGCGGGAATGTTGCGCCCCTCGCGCCCGACAATCGCCGCTAGCTCCAACTCATAATCGAATCGCTCCGTGAACGATGGCCACAGCACATCCTGATCAGTCCCAATCAGATTGTGGTGGCCCGTCTGATAGTAGACCGGGAATTCGTACCACTCCCGCGGCATCGGCTCGCCGCGCTTTTCAAACCCCATCTTCACGTGCGCTTCGAAAGCGAAAAAGTCGCGCAGCGATCGTGCATCCGGCAACGGCGTCCGCAAGCGAATCTCATCCCATCGATAGCGAAGCGTCTCATCGCGCTTGCCCGTCCGTAAATCCGCGGGCAAGCTCGCAATCGCTTTTCGCGCTTCCTCCATCGCGGCTTCGCCGCCGTCCAGCAGGCCCAGCAACGACGACGGCACCAGAGCATCCGCCAGCCGCGCGTTCCCCGAGGCCTGCACAGCGGCAAAATTCAAATCGATCACGCCATCGGCATCGACAGCGCCCAGTCGGCTCTGCCATCCCAGGTGCGTGTGGACCTCAAACGTGCACAGTCTCATGCCTGCCTTTACAAATTGCCGCGAAGTCCCTGCTCGCGCTCGATGGCCTCAAACAGCGCTTTGAAATTTCCCTTGCCGAAGCTGCGGCCGCCCTTGCGCTGGATGATCTCAAAAAACACCTTCGGACGGTCCTCCACGGGACGCGTGAAAATCTGCAACAAATATCCTTCCTCGTCCCGGTCCACCAGCAGGTTCAGCCGCTTCAACTCTTCCATCGGCTCGTCGATGTTCCCCACGCGGCCCTCAAGTTCCTCGTAGTACGTTTCCGGTACCTGCAAAAACTCCACGCCCTGCTCGCGCAGCTTGCTCACTGTAGTCAAAAATGTCATCCGTCGCCAGCGCCAGGTGTTGTGCTCCCGGTCCTTGATAGAAATCCAGATACTCCTCAATCTGCGATTTCTTCCGCCCCTCCGCCGGCTCGTTGATGGGGAACTTCACCCGTCCGTTCCCGTTCGACATCACCTTCGACATCAGCGCGGAATACTCGGTCGAAATGTCTTTATCGTCGAAGCTCTGGAACATCTCGAAGCCCATCGCGTCGCGATAGAAATCCACCATCGTGTTCATTTCGTTCCAGCCGACATTCCCCACCACATGGTCGATATATTTCAGCCCCACCGGTCGCGCCACCGGATCATGCGTCACAGCCTGAAAGCCCGGCAGAAAAATTCCGCGATAGTTCTTGCGCTCCACAAAGGTGTGGACGGTGTCGCCTTAGGTTGCAATCGACGCCATCGTGACCGTGCCCTGCTTGTCCTCCAGCGTCCACGGTTCGCGCACGTTACGGGCCCCGCGGCGCGTCGTCTCCAGCCACGCAGACGTGGCATCGTCTACCCACAAGGCGATATCTTTGATGCCGTCGCCATGTTTGGCAATGTGATCGGCAATGGAGTTATCGGGGCGCAGCGGAGTGGTCATCACAAAGCGCACTTTACCCTGCTCCACTACGTACGAAGCGCGGTCGCGCAGTCCTGTTTCCGAGCCGGCATAGGCCACCAGCTTCATCCCGAAAGCGGCGCGATAAAAATACGCGGCTTGTCGCGCATTGCCCACGTAAAACTCAACGTAATCGGTGCCATTCAACGGCAGAAAATCGCTCTTCGTCGCGGCGGTGGCTGCTTGTAGCGATGGATGCTTGACGGTCGCAAGCATAATGTCCCCCCGTAGGATGCGGAGTATCTTCGCCGAAGCTCGGTCTTCGGCAACTACCCACAATATACCCGCAACCCCAGACTTGCCTATCAGCCCCTCGACCGAGCGCCTAGCGAGCTTGGGATGCCAGTTTTCGTCGTACCCGGCCGACGCAATTGTCAATATCGTCCGCGAGTTGATGCTCCCAGATCCTTAATACCTGGATCCCCATCGAGATTAGGCACTTTCTCGTGAGTTCGTCTCGATCTCGGTTGCGCTGAATCTTCAAGGCCCAAAACCTGGCATTTGTTTTCGGAAGATGGCCACATCGTTTGCAGCCATGCCAGAAGCAACCATCCACAAAAACTGCGAGGCGTGCCTTTTCGAAATATATGTCGGGCGTGCCCTTGATCCCACGGGCTTGGAGCGTAAATCCGGCGACAGCATTCCGAACCAGTGCCATCTGAAGTCGTCGTTCAGTGGTCTTGTTGTTCTTTCCACGGACCGCCGACATAATACGAGACCGTTTCGGCGTAAGATATTCAAAACGGCCGTCAGTCAACGATTGTTTGAGGGGTCTTTCCATTTCTTCCAGACGAACAATAAAAACGGGAGACGCCGGCACTGGAAAGAAAAATCCAGCGGCCGTCCGCGCTCATCGAAAGTTTATCTCGTTTTTTTCCGGCGCCCAAGGCCTCGATCTCGGACTGGAAAAAGCTGGACTGGAGTGCATTGCGGTCAATGATGCAGACCCAGTTGCCTGCAAGACTGCCCGACTCAATCGCCCAGAATTGACTGTTTACGAAGGCGACATTCGCGGGCTAACTACGCCGAACCTATGTTCTGAACTTAATATCGAACCCGGCGAGTTGTTTGCCATTGCTGGCGGGCCGCCCTGTCAGGCATTTTCCACGGCTGGGCGACGGCTAGGGTTGAATGACGATAGAGGAAATGTCTTCCTGCACTTCATCCAGTTGATCAAGGAGTTAAGGCCCAAATACGCCATTTTCGAGAATGTCCGAGGCCTTCTCTCGGCCCCTTTGCTCCATCGGCCCCATATTGAAAGAGGCCGAGGTTTCCCCGACTTGACCGAGGAGGAGCTCCCGGGCAAGGCCCTGCTGCATATTTTGGGGCTTCTTGAACTGGCTGGCTATCGCACAACATTTACTCTCTACAACACCGCCAACTACGGAGTGCCGCAAATTCGCGAACGGCTGATTTTTTTTGCCTCCAGAGAGGGGCGCAATGTCCCGTGGATGCGTCCGACCCATGACGAAAATGGACTGAATGGACTCAATCCATGGAAGACACTCCGTGACGCCATTCAGCACCTTCAGGGAACTGAGCACCACTTTATTCAGTTCCCGAAGGACCGACTGAAATATTACGCGCTCCTGCGCGCGGGGCAGAATTGGAGGGATTTGCCCGTAGATCTGCAGGCAGCGGCGATGGGCGACAGTTGGCGTTCGGGGGGTGGGCGGACAGGTTTCTTCAGGCGTCTGGCTTGGGACCGACCGGCCCCGACCCTGGTCACACGACCAACCATGAAGGCCACTGACCTTTGCCATCCGGAAGAATTGCGCCCACTTTCCATCGAAGAATATAAAGCCATCCAGACTTTTCCTGATGCGCACCAGTTTGCCGGAAAGATAGACGACGTATATCGACAGATTGGCAATGCGGTCCCATGCTTATTTGGCGAAGTGGTCGGCAAGCACATCATCGCCTTCGATGAAGGCAGCTTGGCCCCTGACGATATTCAGGCGAAGACCAGTCGCTATGAAAACACGGACCACCACTCCTGGCGATCATCGGTATCTGTTCGCGAAGGCCAATTGACACTTCTTTAAGAAAGAAAGGCTTTGCTGCATGGACGGCATCCTACATCAAAAGATTGAGACATTCGTTTGCGAAAATATTGGCAGCTTTCACGAAGCGCGAATCAGAAATATACAAAATTTGAAGCTGAAAACGCTGCTTGAAAACAAAAACCCCTACCTGTTCCGCGCGAAAAACCTGAACGCCGCGGCCAACTTTGTGACAGCATTGCTGGATGCCCGTTTGTCTTCTTCAGAAGAAGGCTCCTTTGGCAACTTTCTAGAGAGCTTCGCAGTCTTTGTGGCCACGCAATGCGCTGGAGGGCAAAAATCTCCGGCCACTGGCATCGATATCGACTTGACGAAGGACGACGTTCGTTATTTGATTTCCGTGAAGTCCGGGAAAAATTGGGGCAACTCCTCCCAGTACAAAGCATCAGGCCAGCATTTTGCAGATGCGGTCAAAGTGGTAAGTATCCCCCGGCAGAGCCGGGGGCCTTATGGTGTGAGCCGCTCAAAGCGGCTTGTGCGGGGGGCGCTAACGCGGCCCCCGGTTGCGTTGTGCCGCCTGAAGGCGGCCTGTCAGTTCCAGATCTGCATCTGGTCGATACGTTTGTCCTCAGTTTCCTGGTTGCGAATGTAGTCCCGGATCACCTTCTCGTC
>JAJYVR010000034.1 GCA_021791935.1 Acidobacteriota bacterium | reverse complement strand
CGTGCCAATGTTGATGAGAGGCGGAAAATCCTCTTGCAACAGCGTTTCGAACTTCTCCGCTGGAAGCTGCAGCAGAAAAACGCACGCCTCCGCCAGATCGTCGCTATACAGAAATTCCCGCCGCGGCGTGCCCGTGCCCCACACCTCAACCTGCGCTGCTCCGGTTGCTTTGGCGGTCGCAATTTTGCGCAGCAGCGCCGGCAGCACGTGGGAGTTTGCCAAATCGAAATTGTCTTCCGGCCCATACAGATTGGTCGGCATCGCCGCCAGGAATTTCGTTCCATACTGGCGGTTGTAGGCCCAGCATTGCTCAATCCCGGCGATCTTGGCGACGGCATACGGACGATTCGTCGGCTCCAGCGGACCGGTCAGCAAATAGTCTTCGCGAATCGGCTGCGGGCATAGCTTGGGATAGATACAACTGGAGCCCAGAAACAGCAGGCGCTTCACGCCAAATTCATAGCAGGCATCGATCACGTTCGACTGAATCAGCAGATTGTCGCGAATAAAGTCCACCGGGTATTTGCTGTTCGCGTGGATTCCGCCCACCTTCGCGGCAGCCAGCACCACGTACTCCGGGCGCTGGTCCTTGAAGAACTCCCACACCGCGCTCCGCTCCGTCAGATCCAGTTCCCCGCTCGTCCGCAACAATAAACGGTCGTAGCCGGCCCCCGTCAGTCGCCGGCAAATCGCGGAACCGACCAGTCCACGATGCCCCGCGATGAAGACGCGGGAACTCGGCTGCATCGCACCGTCAGGGAGCGGAGCATTCGTCATGATTTCAGCGACACCTCGTCGGAAGCTGCCAGCACACGCCTACCCTGCGCCTCAAAATCCTCCGGCGCATCCTGTTTCCAATCCATCATCGCCTGCTGCAGCGTGTATTGGAAACGATAGCCGGCCTGGCGCAGGCGAAGCGGCTCAATGTACGTGGACTGAGACAGTTTCCGCATCCGCACTGGATTCACCGCTGTGTGGATGCCAAACAACTGCGCGATTCCCGCAATGGGATACGACGCGGCCACCAGCAGGTTCCGCGGCACCGACCAGCGTGGATGGCGATACTCGGTCGAGGCGCAAATGGCGCTCACAAACTCCTCCAGCGTCGGCGGCGGGTCCATGGAAACATTCCACAACAGCACCGGCTCTGCGGTCTTGTCCTGATGCTCCAGCGCAAACTGGACCACATGGCACAATTCCTTCACATAGATGCCGGCCTTCCGCGTCGATCGATTGCCCATATACACAAAATATCCGCGAGCAAGGCTGCGAACCAGCCGGGCAACATTGGCATGTTCTCCCGGCCCGAACACCACTCCCGGCCGCAAAATAATCAATCGCCGGTTTGGATGGGCGTGCTGCCACGCGATATGAATTTTTTCCGCAGCCAGTTTGGAGATTCCATACGCCGTCTCCGGAACGGGAATCGAATCCTCATTCCTGGCCGCGTCGCTGGACCCATAGGGCGCAATGCTGCTGGTGAAAACGACCCGAGAGCATCCGGCCCGCGTGGCATAGGCGCAAATATGCTCCGCGCCGGGCAGGTTCGTTTCGTAATATTCGTTGGGCGCGTGCCCCGGCTCACGATGCACGGCGGCCAGGTTAATAATCAGGTCAGCCTGTTGCGGCAGCGACGCCGCATCGAGAGGCAGGCGCACGTCGCACGGGACATACACAACACGGGGCAGCGCCCCGTCGCGGGACTCCATCCAGCGAAGCAGCGGTTTCACATGGTCTTCATTGCGCGGCGGCCGGATGTCTGCCAGATAGATGCGCTCGACCCCGGTATGCTCCAGCATATGCTTGGCGATGTGGGTGCCAATGCATCCCGTGCCGCCAAAAATCACGCACGTGCCAAGGCTCATGCCGGCGCTCCAACCTGCATTTAGCGCGCCCCGCTTTGGGCGGCCGTCGTTTCCCGCGCCGCTTCGCGCTGCTTGGGCCTGGGGCCTTCAGGAGGTGCTTTTCCTCCGGTCGCCAGACACACCATATTTGCAATTAAAAACCGGTCCAGGATCGGCTCGACACGGGCCCGCCGCGCCGCCGCGGACTCCTGCCGCACAATCTCCAGCGCTTCATCCAAACGCGTCAAAAACAGGCCCTCATCCCAGCGCGTCGCAATCGACCCCGTCCCTGCCAATTGGACCATGCGTTCGACCTCGCTGCCGGCGCTGCAGATGGCCAGCAGATGCACCCCCGCGGCCAGCAGGTTTGGCAGCTTTGACGGCAGCGCAGCGCTTTCCGTGCCCTCCGCCTGGGGAATGATCTGGATCGCCGATCGCGCGTACAACTCCGCCAGGTCCCGCTCCGCAACCAGCGGATGAAATTGCACCCGCGGTCCGGGCCGCCGCACGTATTCAGCACGCAGACTTTCATAAAAAGGGCCGCCGGACAGCACATGAAACTGCACTTCCGGATAACGTTCCGCCGCCGCCTGCAGAAACGCTACCAACTGCTGCGAATTCTGCTTATATCCAAGCGCGCCCGAGTACACGACATGCAACTTGTCCGGCGGGAACAGCGCGTCCAGACGATGCGCGGCGGAGGCGGCAACAATCGCGCCATAGCTTGCCGGCAGCGTGATGGATGGATATTGCACCGCCGTTTTCGCGGGATCAAGTCCATAGGAACGCTGCGCCATGCGCGCCATGTCGCCGGAAAAGAAGATGCATAAATCCTGCGAGCGAAAGACCCGGCTCTCCACCGCATGGATCGTACGAATGATTCCACGGCGGACAAAACCCGCCTCCTGCGCCGCCAGAATGCCTTGCAAATCGTGCACCACAGCCACTCGCCGTACCCGCCTGGGCAATATGCGGTGCAGAAACAGAATGAACAGGCTAGGCGGAAGAACGGCAACGACAACGTCCGTCTTTTTCCGCAGCCGCCACACAGTGCGGGCAGCGAAGAACGCAAACCAGGCTTCCAGCATAAGCCGCCGCAGCGGCATGGCCTGGGGATAACGAATCCCGCCGCCGCCGCGCAGGATGGTCACTCCCTCGATCTGCGCCTGGCTACGCTCGGGCATCCAGCTTGGGTACAGCGGATGTGAGCAGACCACGGTGACTCCGTGGCCCTCCGCAACAAACGCCTCCGCTAAATGCCGGTTCGCCTTTCCCGTGGAAATCAACTCTGGGTAAAAGAAGGGGGAGACGATGAGAATCTGCTGTTGCCAATCGATCACAAGAGCGTCCTGTATGTTCCGGCCACAAATTCAACTCGCAAAGTCGTCAGGGTGTTCGCCTTCGCGGACATCGGAAACTCTGAAAACTTCTCCGCGGGGCCATCTGCCTGCGCCTGGCGGCTTCCATCCAAACCTACGAAAATTGCTATGTTTACGATACCATCCGGATCTCGCCGTCCACCATTCTTATTCCCGCAGGAATTCGCCTGCTCGCTTTCCACCGCGACGAAAATCTCCAACCCGCGGGCGGGCTCCATTACAATCGTTTGGATGCATTCCCTGCGCTTCCAGCCACTCGCGGTCCTCGGGATTGTTTTGCTGGCGATCTTCGTCGTCCTGGCAATTTTTGCCCCCTGGATTGCCCCCTTCGACCCAGCGGCCATCCATCTGCACGCGCGCCTGCAGTCGCCCTCCGCCGCCCATTGGTTTGGCACCGATGAACTGGGCCGCGACATCCTTTCGCGGGTCATCTACGGCACCCGCATCTCGCTGTTCGTGGCCACCTCGGTGGTCTCGATTGCGCTGTTTTTCGGCGTCGTTTTCGGCTCCATTGCCGGGTTCTATGGCGGCTGGCTCGACGCGTTCCTGAACGTCCTGGTGATGAACACATTTATGGCGTTGCCTGGGATTTTGATCGCCATTGCGCTGGTGGCGTTCCTCGGTCCGGGCATGACCAACTTGATTCTCGCCCTTTCGATTACCGGCTGGGTAGGTTACGCGCGCCTGATCCGCGCCCAGGTCCTGACGGTGCGCGAGCGAGAATTTGTCGAGGCCGCGCGCGCCATGGGGGCGACCAATCTGCGGATTGTAACCCGCCATATATTGCCCAACATCATCCAGCCCGTCATGGTGCAGGCCGCCATCGGCATGGCAGGCACCATCCTCGCCGAAGCCACACTCAGCTTCCTCGGCCTTGGAGTGCCGCCGCCCATGCCCAGTTGGGGAGTGATGCTGAACGATGCCCGCGCCCACTTGTTCGACGCGCCCCACATGGTCATCTTCCCCGCCATCGCCATCATGCTGGCCGTTCTGTCCTTCAACTTCATCGGCGACAGCCTGCGCGACCAGCTCGACCCGCGCACCCGCGTCGCCGTCGGCGTTGGCACAAACTATTGACATGCGGATCGGCGTCATCTCCGACACCCACGGGCTTTTGCGATCGGAAGCTCTACACGCGCTCGCCGGTTGTGCCCACATCCTCCACGCAGGCGATGTCGGCGACGACGCCATTCTCGACGCCCTGGGAAAAATCGCGCCTCTCACCGCAATTCGCGGCAATGTCGACCACGATGGCGTCTGCGGCGCATTGCCGCCCACAGCGACCGTCGAACTCGCGGGAAAGCTCTTCTACCTGGTCCATGCGCGAGAGGACCTCGACCTGCATCCGCACGCCGCAGGCATTGCCGCCGTCATTTTCGGCCACTCCCACCAGCCGGAAATTTCCTGGACCAATGGCGTCCTCTACTTCAACCCCGGCAGCGCCGGTCCTCGCCGCTTCACGCTGCCAGTTACCGTAGGAATTCTGGAATGCAAGGACGACAACCTGCTCCCGAGACTTCAACCGCTGCCGATTTAACGATGGGGTTCCAAGCAAAGAAATCCGCGCGCCCCAGGTCCGCGCAGCGAACCTGGGATTGGAAGCATTGCGGCAACGCAAAGGCCCTCAGGCAAAAATCACGGTCTTGTTCGCATAGCACAGGATGCGCCGCGCCAAATGCCACTGCACCGCTCGCGACAAAACCATCCGCTCCAGGTCGCGTCCCTTTTGGACCAGGCCCGGCAACTGGTCGTTCTGCGAAACTCGCGCGACATCCTGCTCGATGATGGGGCCGTCGTCCAGGATTTCGGTCACGTAATGGCTGGTCGCGCCAATCAGTTTCACTCCGCGGGCAAAGGCCGCATGATACGGTTTTGCGCCGGTAAACGCCGGCAGAAACGAGTGATGCACATTGACGATGCGCTGCGGATACGCCTCGACGAACTTCGGCGACAACACCTGCATGTAACGCGCCAGCACCACCAGATCCACTCCGTGTTCAGCGAGCAGCGCAAGCTGTTCCGCTTCCACTTCCGCCCGCGTCTCAGCGCGCACCGGCAGGCAGTGAAAAGGGACTTCGTAGAACTCCGCCAGCGCCCTCGCCTTTTCGTGATTGCTGACGATCAAGGAAAGCTTGCAGCGAAACTCGCCCGTCTGGTGGCGATGGAGCAGGTCCGCCAGGCAATGCAAATACTGCGACACAAAAATCGCGACCTTCTCCTGCGCCTCAACAAAGTGGAGCTGCCAATTCATTCGAAACTCTTCCGCCTGCGGGCTGAACACGGCGCGAAACTGCGCTTCATCGCAGCCCGCTTTGTCGGTGGTGAACTCCACCCGCATAAAGAAAAGTCCAAGCTCGACATCCTGATGCTGGTCCGCATTCAGAATGTTCGCGTCGTATTCCCGCACCAGAAAATTCGCGATGGCGGCAACCAGACCTTTCCGGTCCGGACAATCGATCAGCAAAATTGCAGTTTTGGACATAGATGACATAGTTTCCATTATCGCCTGCGCTTGCTTGCGCATCGGCCCGCTGTCGCCCCATCCTCTGCGGCACAAGACTGTATTCTATGGTTGGGGCAGCCGAGGAGTTCCCTCGCTGCCTCAACCTCCAGGGAGAATGACCATGGCACGCAAAAAGTTTTTGGCCGCCGCTTTCGTCGTGGGAATGGTTCCCGCGGCTTTCGCACAACTTTCAAGCGCCGACAAAGCGTTTGCGGCGCGGGCCGCCCAAATCGACGACTACCAGATCGAAGCCTCGCTGCTGGTCAACAAGTACAGCAGCCACGCGGCCTACCGGCAATACGCCACAATGCTTGCCAATGACCGGACCGAGGACAGCGGGCAGCTTCAATCCACCGTTGCGGACGAGGACCCGTCGTTCCGCTTGCCAAGCGGAGTGTCCCCAGCCGACAAGCGCCAGTTGGACGCATTGAAAAATACGCGGAACCTCGACATGACGTTTCGAGGACAAATCATTTCCAGCGAGGCGAGCACCTTGAAGCTATATCAGGATTATATTGAGCGACGCCGAGCCAATCCGGAGCTGAAGCACATGGCGCAACAACTGCTTCCGAAGTATCAGCAGCAGTTGGAGGACGCCAGGAATCTAGAGCCGCCTGCGCGGTAGGTAAATCTGCGCCGAGCCAGAACCCGCCGACTGGCTTCCTCGTCGCAAGCATGATCGGCAAATCCGGAGACCAAGAAGGTTCTGCACCACATGGTTCCAACATTCCGGAATCTTAAAAGACGCCCAGAAACGGGCGGTCGGCTGAGTCGTTCGCGATCGCCTATTTCCCCTTCTTGGGAATGCCAGCCGCAACAATAAAGCTGCGCTGCATCGGATGGGCTTCGGTGTTGAAAATGACTGACTTAAAATTCAGCGTGGATGGAGGCGCATACAGCAGGTAGAGATATTTCAACGTCTCTGCAAAAAAATAGCTCTCCATCGCGTCGGATTTTTTCTTGCTCCGCACATCGGCCAGCGCGGCATATCCGTCGTTCGTGCGGCAATACTTCATCAGCGCTTCAAGATAAGTTTTTCCCATGGCAAGATACTTGGGGTCGTGGGTATACGTGTACAGGTAATAGGTGGATTCGATGATTTCCGGCCGCAGCGGATATTCCGGATTTGTAATCGTCATGGTTACATAATTCAGTTGGTCCGGCTCCACTCCGGCCAGGTTCCACATGGCATAGCTGGAATTCTGCAATCGTGCCGCACGATCCACGTCGTTGGAAAGAGCCAGCACCGCGGGGAAGAAGGCGTCCAGCGCGCCATAATATGTCGTAGTTCTGGCCCCGGTATTCATGTCCGCCTGTCCATACCAAAGTCCGTTCGGTCTTTGATCCGCCAAATATTTGTTGATCGCAACCAGACTGTGCCGCCACATGCGCTCGCAGTCAGGATCGTGAAACAGAATCGCCGCTTTCAGCAGATATTCGTAGTAGGAATCAATCCCGCCCTGGATCCCCGCCGTCTTGTCCGTCCACTGGTCGGTTTCCACATTGATGCCGGAACCCACAAGTCCAATCGCCGACTGCCGCTGATACAGCGCAACCACGGCACGCTTGGCCTTGTCGTAGTAGATCGGCTTGCCGGTCAGCCGCGCCAGCACGCCGTATTCGATCAACATGCTTCCTACCTCCGCAGGATTGCTGTTGACTCCGCGTACAGCGCCGGTGCGCAGATTCACATATTCATATGGCATACCGGTGGGTGAGTTGAACATCGGCAGCATGCGTGTGCCCAGATCCTCCGCTAGCGCCAGCAACCGTTTGTCGCCGGTCAGCTCATAGCTCGAGAGCAAACCTCCCATCAACCGGATCGTGATCTCGAAGTCCTTCACGTACATGTCCTGGTTGAAATTCAGTTGCGTATCGATCAGTTTTCGCGCTTCGTCCGCCTGCGGCTTCAGACCCATCAGAACCATGGTGTCCAGACCATCCACCGGCGTCATCAGCAGCGAATGCGAGTACCAGTCGAATGGCTCATGGCTCAGCGGCTTCAGCGCATCGTGTCCCCATGCATATTTGCGATAGCCGTTCCATGCATGCAGATATTCCCGCCGAACCTGGTCGGCCATTGCAGCCTTGTCCGCCTGGGTCATCGGAGCAGCAGTCAAGGAGGTCGTCGCCGTCGAGACTGCTTGCGCGTGTCCTGACGCCGATCCAATCGTGACCATCAGCAACAGGGCAAGAACCCCAGGCGTCGCTGCCCACGACCGAATTTCTTTTTCCGAAGGTTCGTCAACAGTGCGGTCTTTTTCTGTCCCTTGGGGACTCCAACGGCAGCGGAAATCCATGCAAGCCTCCTGAGCCTTCAATTCGTTAAAGAAATAATCTTTTTTTGTCTTGTATCAGGGCACGATCCGCCGCAGCGGATCGTGCGGTACATGGCGCAATATGGATGCGCTTCAGCCCCGGGGGAGGCTGCTGTCCTTGTCTGCGATTGCAAATTACAGGCCCAACCCGCCGTCGACGCCCAGAATCTGCCCGGTAATGAAATGCGGACCGGTCGCAAAAAACAGCACCGCCGCCGCCACTTCCTCCGGCGTGCCATTGCGGCGCATGGGAGTCTTGGCGGCGAAATGCTCGTAGTCCGCATGGACTTCGCCGTTGGCGATCATGCCGGGCGCAACGCAATTCACGCTGATCTCCGGCGCAAATGCCTTCGACATGGTCTGCGTCAGCATGTGCAGCGCCGCTTTCGACGTGGAATAGTGCGCGTGGCTCGCCCAGGGATGCGAACCGCCCAGCGATCCTATATTGACGATGCGGCCCTGGCTGGCCTTCAGGTGCGGATGGGCGGCCTGCGCCATCAAAAATGCGCCGCGCGTGTTGGTCTCGAACATTTCGTCCCACTCGGCGACCGTGATCGACTGCAGCGGCGCGGTGGCAAAGACCCCGGCGTTGTTGACCAGCAGGTCCAGCCTGCCGAACTCTTCCACAACCGCCGCAACCGCCGCGCGCACAGACTCCGGGTCCCGCACATCGCAACGCAACGCCATGGAACGTTGGCCAGCCTCGCCCAATTCCCGCAGGGTCTGCTGCGCCGCCGCGTCGGACTCGCGATAGGTGATGGCCACGTCCGCTCCGCCGTTGGCCAGGCGATGGGCCAGCACCCGGCCGATCTTGCGCGCCGCGCCCGTCACCAGCGCGACCTTGCCGTTTAGCAAATGCATGATGATCTCATTGGAATCTCGCCGTCTTATCGCAGCCGTTTCCCGCCTGCGGGGTCAATCCTTTTTCTTGGGAGCAGGCTGCAACAGCGGGCTGTCGGCCGGCTCGGCGTGGCCCATCTGCGCCTTCGGCGCGTTGTTCTGCATATCGGCATTCGAATCGTTTTTAGTGTAGATGGAATACTGCTGGTTCGGCGGCAGCAACTTGACCGTGATCGACTTTTCGCTGCCGGGAACGTCGTATTTATGGCCGAACGTCCGGTAACCCTGCATGATCACCTGCACCAGCACTTGCGACCCTGTAGGGACAATCGTCAACGTCGCCACGCCGTCGTCGTTGGTCTTCAGCTCCATGTTGCCTTCCTGGGTATCTCCCATCGCCGGATGAAAGACCACGGCGGCATTTTTCACGGGCTTGCCGTCCGCGGCGCGCAGCACCGTCACGGTCACCTTCGACATCGGCGGCGGCGGCTTGTATTTTCTGCGACGGTCCGCATGGGCAGACGGAGAAGCACAAAGAACGGCGGCGAACAGAACCGGCACTGCGGCTAGAGAAATGGGCAACCTGCGCATGGTTTGATTCTAACTCTGTTGAGCGCCGACGAAAACTGGCGAAACCCGGCAGCTTCAAAAGCCTGAAAATTCACGGAGATTTTCGCGCGGCGACGGAGTGCTCAGAATGCTTTCTCCGCTTGGTCTCTAACAGATCGAAAACCCTTGCCGGTACCAAGCAAGAGAAACGACAAGGGAAAATTGTGCGAGAGCGCATCGGCTCCAGGAAAAAGTCAACCTAGGTTCCTTGCTTGGGCTCCGACGGATCGTTGTCCCTCGGCTTCGTTGTCGGCGGACCCATAATTGCACGCGCAAGGAGTGCAAAATCACTATCGCCAGCCGACTTGTCAGCAATGGACAGCCTGTGAAGTTCATCCGGCCCCAGTCTTGCTAGCGCGCGGATCAGAACAGGCATTGCGGCAGCTCGCGATTTTAGCTTGGGAGACGATAAGCCAATACGCTCAAGAAACCGCTGAACGTCTCTAAGCTGCGGTAGAAAAGCATGTCCCTCAAATGCGAAGGCCAGACTGCGCAAATGCTCCGAAATCTCTGGGCGCTTTAGACTCTCCGCGGCGACAACTTCCGCAACGGATGGTAAAGGCCGCTTCCCCTTCGGCTTTTTCTCCGCCGCAAGGATCTGGCGTTCAAGATCTTCGATTGTTTGTTCCTCAAGGTGAGCAAGGGCTTCGAGCACGTTTCTTCTGCCATATCTCAGGATCAGTAGTCTCAAATTCATTTCAAGAAATTTATCCGTCATGGCTTCACCGGTGCCACACCAACAAGTTCAAATACCTCGCTCGCTAGTCTGCGAAATCCGCGAACTACCTCGTCTCGTGCGTAGCTCGTGCGGGAAAGCGGAGTTTGCTCGCGCGCTGACTTTGCATAGGAGGCTGAGTAGCGAACCTGGTTAGCGCAGATGTGCCAGTCATTCTCAGCCGCCACTTTGGTAACGTCCTTGATCGATTGTTGCCCCTCGGGACCAGCCGAGTAATTGGACGAGTGGACAAACACTAGCCCTGCTATCTCGATCTCGTGGTCGTCATTCTCAAGACAAAACTCTTGTAGTGATCTTGCGAGAAGTGGTAGGCCAATCGTAGCCATAAACTCAGGTTTGATTGGGACGACGACGTAGCGACTGGCAAAATAGGCTGCTTCTGTGAGGATTGATTCGGTAGGTGCACAATCAATGATGACAAGGTCATAGGCGTTTTGAATCTGGGCGAGTGCCTTGGCCAGTCGGCGCTCTTTTCCTTGAGGATTCTTCAGCGTTCGCGAAAGCTCTAGCCTGCTCGGGATGAGATCAAGAGTACTGTTTGTCCAGTAGCCGGTCTTCTTGACAACGACCTTATTCACATCTAATAGATGGGGCGATCCGTTGCTGGGACTCGTCGGGATATATCCATCAAATATCTGGACTACTGTCGGCTTGGAAGCTTTGATGTGGTCGACATACTTCTTCGGTCCCATCAAAGCTTGGCTCAAGTTCGATTGTGGGTCCAGATCAATTGTGAGCGTTCGCAAATTCATTGAGGACGCTGTATGGGCAAGTTGCATCGCAAGCGTTGTCTTTCCGACGCCGCCCTTCATGTTAATTAAGCTCACCACCGTAGCCATTCTGTGTGCCCCCTTCTCTTCATTCATTTCCGATGATTTGGCTTGCTCCGCGTCTGCTTGCAAGAATGCATGCGCATATTCTCGGCTGACGTCGCGTTCGAGCTTTGAAAGCCTCGATTCCTTTGCAAGCCTAAGCAGATCAGTCGGACTTGCGCCTAACGAACGGGCAATCTCGCATGTGAATTCGGGCCCAGGAATCTCGCCTTGGGCTTCGATTTTCCCTAGATATGCCACGCTCTTGCCTAATGCCGCAGCCAAATCGCGAATGCTGAGACCACGTTCCGATCTCAGCCTCTTCACCTCTCTGGCAAACGGAGTGACAAGCATGTTCACCATAATAGGTGAACATGAAAAGTATTGTCAATCCTCACCTCGGAGGCCAGGGATCACCTTCAATGTCGGACGGTACCACAGCGTGGCGCGAAAGAAACCTGAGTGATTTACACTAATATTCATGAGGAGCCCTTGACAACGTCCCCTCAACAGCCTAATCTAGCACTCGCAGGCAAGGAGTGCTAATTGCCCGCGCCTGAAGGGCCCGCTCTTCCGCATCTTAACCGGGTCCAACCGCAAAGTTTGCAACGTAAATCGTTCAGAATAATAAGGAGAAATGCATTATGGCAAGTACAAAATCTACGGTAGCTACGTCATTGACGCCGCTGCATGATCGTGTCGTGGTCCGTCGCATTGAGGAAGGCGAAACCGTCCGCGGTGGCATCATTATCCCAGACTCCGCCAAAGAAAAGCCGCAGGAGGGCGAAATCATTGCCGTCGGCAAAGGCAAGTCGAACGACGAGGGCAAAGTTTTCCCGCTGGACGTGAAGGCTGGCGACCATGTTCTGTTCGGAAAGTATTCCGGAACGGAAATCAAGATCGATGGCGAAGATTTCCTGATTATGCGGGAAGAAGAAGTCCTCGGCATTCTGCACAAGAAGTAAGCGTGGCCTGACCGCCTCGCTTTTTTTGCGCGCAATTTTCGCAACAACACGTTCTATCAAAATTTTTGCCCGTTACGACGGGCCACTCAAAAACGAACCAGGAGAAACAGGATCATGGCAAAGCAAATTTTGCACGGTGAAGATTCGCGGCAGGCAATACTGCGCGGCGTCAATACGCTGGCAGATGCTGTCAAGGTGACGCTCGGCCCCAAGGGCCGCAACGTCGTGATTGAAAAGAAATTCGGCTCCCCGACCATTACCAAGGACGGCGTGACCGTGGCCAAGGAAATCGAACTCAACAATTCGCTGGAAAACATGGGGGCACAGATGGTGCGCGAAGTGGCCTCCAAGACCTCCGACGTTGCCGGCGACGGCACCACCACCGCCACTGTTCTGGCCCAGGCCATCTATCGCGAGGGCGTCAAGACCGTGGCTGCCGGGGCCAATCCAATGGCATTGAAGCGCGGCATCGACAAGGCTGTCGAAACGATTGTCGGCAAGCGCGACAAGGACGGCGCATTTGAGCACACCGGCGCGCTCGGCAAGTTCTCCAAGCCCGTCTCCGGCGAAATGATTGCCCAGGTGGGCACCATCTCCGCCAACGGCGACCATGAAATCGGCAAGATCATTGCCCAGGCAATGGAGAAGGTCGGCAAGGACGGCGTCATCACGGTGGAAGAATCGAAGACCATGCAGACCCACCTGGAGACTGTCGACGGGATGCAGTTCGACCGCGGCTACCTCAGCCCCTATTTCGTCACCGATCCGGACCGCATGGAAGTGGCCCTGGAAGACGCCTACATCCTGATCCACGAAAAGAAGATCAGCACCATGAAGGACCTGCTGCCCTTGCTGGAGCAGGTGGCCCGCAATGCCAAGCCGCTCGTCATCATCGCGGAAGATGTGGACGGCGAAGCGCTGGCGACCCTGGTGGTCAACAAGCTGCGCGGCACCCTGAGCGTCGCGGCCGTCAAGGCGCCTGGCTTCGGCGATCGCCGCAAGGCGATGCTGGAAGACATTGCCAAGCTGACCGGCGGCAAGGCCATCACGGAGGATATCGGCGTCAAGCTGGAGAACGTGAAGCTTGAGGACCTGGGCCGCGCCAAGCGCATCACCATCGACAAGGACAACACCACCATCGTCGACGGAGCAGGCAAGGCGGAAGAGATCCAGGGCCGCGTCAAGGAAATCCGCAACCAGATCGACAAGACCACCAGCGACTACGACCGCGAGAAGTTGCAGGAGCGGTTGGCGAAACTGGTCGGCGGCGTTGCCGTCATCAAGGTGGGCGCAGCTACCGAAACCGAGATGAAGGAAAAGAAAGCGCGCGTCGAAGATGCCATGCACGCGACCCGCGCGGCCGTTGAGGAAGGCATTGTCCCGGGCGGCGGCGTTGCCCTGGTCCGCAGCGCCAAGGCGGTCGAGGAGCTGATTGCGACCCTGGAAGGCGACGAGAAGATCGGCGCCCAGATCATCCGTCGCGCCATTGAAGAGCCGCTCCGCCTGATTGTCGGCAACGCCGGCGAAGAGGGCGCGGTGGTCATCGGCAAGGTCCTCGAAAGCAAGGAAGCGCACTACGGCTACAACGCGGCGACCAACAAGTTCGAGGACCTAGTGAAAGCCGGCGTCATCGATCCCACCAAGGTCACCCGCACCGCGCTGCAGAATGCGGCCTCCATCGCCGGCCTGATGCTGACCACCGAAGCCATGGTGGCCGACATTCCGGAGAAGAAGGAAGCCGTTCCGCAAGGCGGCGGCCACGGCGGCGGCATGGACGGCATGTACTGAAACTGCGAGGGACTGCGCGTCCAGCGAACTGCGCCTTCGGCGCAGATACAAGCAAAGGCCCTGCAGCCATGCAGGGCCTTTGCTGTTGTCATTTGTCTTTAGAGCAATTTCCCGGCATCCTATGGGTTAGCGGGCATCCTGGCCGCGAATCAATTTTGAAACGAGGAAAAATAAAAACATGAGACTGAGATTGATTGTGCCCGTAGTCTGTGTGGCATTGACAACATCCGCGCTACATGCGGCGCAGGGAAACCCCGGGGCCAGCAGCCCTGCCGCCAAGACGGCGACCCAGCCGCCCAGTCGGCAGTCTTCTCATCTGGCGCTTCGCCTCCTCGATCAAGTCGAGCGAGCAAAGCAATCTCTGGCAGCAAACCAAACGCAAACGGCTGTGCAGCATATTAACCAGGCGTTGACGTATCGCGATCAACTCGCCGCCCGACCGCATGCAACCGGCGGACCCGTGATTGTGCCGTTATATTGGGAATTTGACGACACGTCCGTGCTTGGACGGGTGCTGGCTGCCCGCAAAGACGGCAAGCCGCAGCCCAGCAAATCGGCTCCCATCACCGTGGATGCAGCCGGAACGCAGTACACATTTGTCGGCCTCGATCTGAACAAGGTGAGAAGCCGCTTGGACGCCGCGCGATCCGCTTTGAGCAGCAACAATCCGCAGGCGGCAGCCAGTTCGCTGGGTCGCATCGGGGACGAACTCGTCGTCATGACCGTAAAGGCCGAGTACCCTCTTCTTGCGGCCCGCGAAAATCTGGGCCTGGCTGAGATCGCGATCATGAACGGACGGTATACCGAGGCGGCAGCAGCTCTCAAGGAAGCTTCCATTACTTTGGACCAGTATGCCAGCAGCCGCTCCGCCCATCGCCCGTTTGAAGCAAAAAGCTTGAGCAAGCGGATCGATTCTCTTTCGCAAACCATCGCCCAGAACCATACTGGGGCCAACGCCAGGATCGATGGATGGTGGAACGAGGTCAATGGCTGGTTCACCCATCCAATTACGGATTGATCGGTGGCGACGCAAGACTTCAGCGCGCCGGCAAAAGCCTCGCATTTCCGCGGGGCTTTTGCTGTTTTTTCAAGACCGGCCTTTCCCGGAATTGGCCCATCCCTGGCGCTCACCAAATGAAAATCGGCACGTCTCTTGCTATATCTGCAATGGCCCAAAAATCGTCGATCCATCTTCCGCCGGCAGCCATCCCATCGCGGCAGTTTCGTTTGTTGCTCGAAAAGATATACAAATAGAGAAGCAAAATAATCTGGAGATCGAATGAATTTCAGTTGGCACAAGTATGCGTTCGCGCTTCTCTTCCTGGCGGCCCTTTCCGGCGCCGTCGCGCTGAACGCGCAGCAGTCCAGTTCCTCCACCGTGCAAGCGTCCACGCCCGCCAGGCCTGCCCCCGTCGTGGCGACTCCTTTGAGGAAGTGGTTCATTGAAGGAGCGGGCGGCGGTTCATTTGGACCCGGTCTGGCCGATGGGAAAATGATCAACCCCACCTACACGGGCACGGGAGGAGGCGGGTTTCGACTCAGCCGGCGGCTGGAAATCCCCGGCGAACTGAGCTATTACCGCAGCGTTCTTCCCTCCTGGGTACTGCAGACCGCGCAACAATCGGGCGGCCACTACACCATCTTGACCTATTCCGTCGATCCGACCTTCTATTTCAGTCGCGGAACCCGCTTCGGCTTCTTTGCCGTGGGCGGAGGCGGATTTTCCTACGTCGGCACAACCTTCGACAAGCCGATCGGAACCACGATCAATTGCAGCATTTATTCCGGCCTGGGATATGCCAACTTCACCAATTTCTGCAACGGGACCATTACCGGCTCTTCCTATTCCAGCAGTCAAGCGATGTATAACTTCGGCATTGGCATGGAAGGCCGCCTCTACCCGAACCATCGGGAAATTCTGTTCGCGCAGGGTCGGTATATCCACATGATGACGCCCGCGAACCAGCTTCCCGGTCCCGGTTTTGCCCTGGTTTCCATCACCGGTGGCCTCCGCTGGTAGCGTACAGCAGGCAACCTGGTAGCGGGAGGCCAGAAACATCCGGCGCGGGCGCAAGAACGCCTGCTACGCTGTCTGCATGGCCCTCGTCGAAGTCGACAACCTCGTCAAGACCTATCCCGCGCGCGGCAGCCGCCAGCCCCGCCGCGCCGTCGACGACGTCAGCTTTCGCGTTGAACGCGGCCGGACGCTCGGCATCGTCGGCGAATCCGGCTCCGGAAAAAGTACCGTCGCTCGCCTGCTGCTGCGCCTGATCGAGCCGGATTCCGGTGCCATTCGCCTCGACGGCCACAATCTTTTGACGGTCTCCGCCCACGAGTTGCGTCAGTTGCGTCGGCGCATGCAGATCGTCTTTCAGGACCCCTACGCCGCGCTCAACCCGCGCATGCGCGTCGAGGAAATCGTCGCCGAGCCACTGGTCATCTACCAGAAGGAATTGAGACCTGTACCCCATGTCTCGAATCTGAAACCTGGGATTCTGCGCGCGCGCAATCGTTCCACCATGGCCCGGCAAGCTCAAATTTTGCAAGCTCTCCGGACCGTCGGGCTCGACGGCTCCGCGCTCCCCCGCTATCCGCATGAGTTTTCCGGCGGCCAGCGGCAACGCATCAATCTTGCGCGCGCTTTGATTTTGCGTCCGGAGCTGCTGGTGCTCGATGAGCCAACCTCGGCGCTCGATGTCAGCGTGTCCGCGCAGATCACCCACCTGCTGCGTGAACTGCAACGCGAACTTCACCTCGCCTACGTCTTCATCACCCACTCCATGCCGCTGGCGCGCTACATGGCGGACGAAATTCTGGTGATGCGCCAGGGCCGCATCGTCGAGCAGGGAGGCTGGCAGCAGATCTGCGAGCATCCGCAGTCGGAGTATACGCAAGCCTTGCTGGCGGCCACGCCGGAGTTGCCTGCATCCGCCCCCTGACGAAGTTTTTCCCGAATTCCCTCGACGCGCTGCATCCTGTAAACCAGGGAGAAAAACCGAAGCCGCGTCTCCAGAATCCGCGGGATCGCGCCAGTTTGGCCGCCGCTTGGCGTGTGCGATGTTTCAATTCCATGAACGGACGATGAAGCTCCGACCGGCGATGCCGGTTTCGGCCTCATTCTGTGATATTTTGAAGCGGGTGGTAGAGCGCCACTCGACCAACCGGAGGAACAAAAATTGAGCAAAACGATGGTCCCGAAACGTCTATTTTTTACCAAGGGCGTCGGGAAGCATAAGGAACGTCTCACATCATTCGAGCTGGCGCTTCGCGATGCCGGAATCGCCGCACAAAACCTCGTGCGAGTCTCGTCGATCTTTCCCCCACAGGCAAAACTGATTCCTCGCAAAGAAGGATTGAAGTTCCTTTACCCCGGTGAAGTTGTCTTTGCCGTCGTCGCGGAAAATTCATCCCGCGAACCGCATCGCCTGATCGCTTCCAGCATCGGCGTGGCCATTCCTTCGGACAAGAACATGTACGGATACCTCAGCGAACATCACAGCTTCGGCGAAACCGAAGACCAGGCCGGCGATTATGCCGAAGAGCTTGCGGCGGAGATGCTGGCGACCACACTGAACATGGACTTCGATCCGGACAAGAGCTGGGACGAGAAAAAAGAGTTCTATCGTATCTCCAACCAGATCGTTCGCACCGCCAACGTCACGCAGTCGGCGGTGGGCGACAAGCGCGGCCTGTGGACCACGACAATTGCCGCGGCGATTTTGATTTTCGAATAGGCGTCCCTCAGCCGATCGGGGCCCGGCAGGGGCCCTTGAATGCTATTCTCAATAGTAGTCAGTTGAAACTGACCACTATGCCTTATGAAAACCAAAAACGCAGCGCCGATTCCCGTGACTCAATTCAAGTCCCAGTGTCTCGCTATTCTTGAGACTGTGCGACGCAAGAAGACAAGCTTTATTATTTCCAAACGCGGCGTGCCGGTCGCAAAACTGGTTCCAATGGACCCCGATACCGTGCCTTCCCTCTATGGCTCGATGAAGGGCACAGCCCGCGAAATTGGAGACATCGTTTCTCCGATAGAAGACGAGTGGGATGCAGCGAAAGACTGATCGTCGTCGTGGGGTCCTGCTGGACACGCACATCTGGATTCGACTGCAATCCGGCGCGCCGACGTTGTCGAGGGCAGCCCTGCATGCCATCGATGCCGCCACTGCCCGCCGGTCCGTATTTGTCCCTTTAATTTCCGTGTGGGAAATTGCAATGCTGACGACCAAAAAACGTCTCCAATTCGACCGGCCTGTACGGCGGTGGGTGGAGGAAGCACTCGATAAACCGGGTCTCGAACTTTTGCCATTCACGACAGACATTGCTATTGAGGCCGCACTGTTGCCGGAACCGATGCACAAGGACCCCGCGGACCGGATCATCGTCGCCTCCGCCCACATCGAGGGCCTGACCCTGATTACGGCTGACCGACCCATGCTTTCCTACGCCAAAAGCGCCGGGCTACGGTGCATCCAGGGATGACCATGCCCACCAATTTTCGCGTTGCCCTGGTGCAGATGTCCTGCTCCGCCGACCCGGACGCCAACCTCGACAAGGCCGCCGACCGGGTCCGCGAAGCCGCGCGCGCCGGCGCCAATGTCGTCTGCCTGCCGGAGCTGTTTCAGACGCAATAT
>JAJYVR010000286.1 GCA_021791935.1 Acidobacteriota bacterium | reverse complement strand
CGGCGAACAACGGCTCGGCGTTTGCAGGACTGAACGCCAATACGAATTATTACAATCTGACTCTGGCCGTCGCCATGCTGGGCGGGCGGTTTCTGATGATCGTTCCGATGTTGGCTGTTGCGGGCAATCTTGCGCGTAAAAAAATCGTCCCTCCTTCGGCGGGCACCTTCCCCGTAACCACACCGCTGTTCACCGTGCTTCTGATCGGGGTCGTCCTGATTGTCGGCGCGCTTACTTTCTTTCCAGCGCTCACACTGGGTCCGGTCCTTGAACACTTTCTGCTGTACGCAGGAAAGACTTTCTAACTGAGGCTCTTTCGGAAAATCGATATGGCAAAAACATCGAATACACGGTCTATCTGGGATGTGAAAATTGCGCAGCGCGCATTTATCGATTCCCTGCGCAAACTCAACCCCGCATACATGATGCGAAATCCTGTCATGTTTGTCGTCGAAATCGGCAGCATCCTCACCTCTTTGCTGCTGCTGGAGGATTTGCATCGGCACGGGGCCTCCTTCAGTTTCGATTTGCAGATCACGCTCTGGTTGTGGTTCACGGTCCTGTTCGCAAATTTCGCCGAAGCAATGGCGGAAGGACGTGGCAAGGCACAGGCGGACGCGCTGCGTCGAGCTAAATCGGAAACCATGGCGAACCTCCTCAACGAAAGGGATGGAACGATCGATCAGGTCCCGAGTTCGAAACTGCGTTCTGGAAACATTGTCCTGGTGTCCGCAGGCGAAATGATTCCTGGCGATGGAGAGATCGTCGACGGAGTCGCATCCGTCGACGAATCGGCGATAACCGGGGAATCGGCTCCCGTCATTCGCGAAGCCGGAGGCGACCGTTCAGCAGTCACGGGCGGCACGCGCGTCCTTTCCGACCAGATCAAAGTTCGCATTACGTCAAACCCTGGAGAAACCTTCCTTGACAGGATGATCGCCTTGGTCGAAGGCGCCGAACGGCAGAAAACGCCGAACGAAATTGCGTTAAACATCTTGCTCGCCGGGCTCACCATCATTTTCCTGCTCGCGGTCGTCACTCTTCAGCCGCTGGCCATCTACTCGCATTCGCCACAGACAGTTTTCGTTCTCGTCTCGTTGCTGGTTTGCCTGATTCCCACTACGATCGGCGGGCTACTTTCCGCCATCGGCATTGCCGGGATGGATCGTCTTGTGCAACACAATGTACTGGCGATGTCGGGCCGCGCGGTGGAAGCCGCAGGGGACGTGGACACTCTTTTACTCGATAAGACCGGGACCATCACTTTAGGCAATCGGCAGGCCACAGAATTTCTTCCGGCCCCGGGAGTGAGCAAAGACCAACTTGCCGATGCGGCCCAGCTCTCTTCCCTTGCGGATGAAACTCCGGAAGGCCGATCGATTGTCGTCCTTGCGAAAGAAAAATATGGGCTGCGTGGACGCGATCTGACGACAATGCACGCCGAATTTGTACCATTCAGCGCTACCACCCGCATGTCCGGCGTGAATGTCGATGGCCGGATCATCCGCAAAGGAGCAGCGGAGTCGATTGCGAAATATCTGAAAGAGTCTGGCGGGATGATGGTCGATGAGGTGCGCGCCGACGTGGAAGGAATTGCGCGCACCGGCGGAACGCCGCTGGTAGTAGCGGAAAACAACCGCGCGCTCGGCGTGATTCACTTGAAAGACATTGTCAAGGGAGGCATTCGCGAGCGGTTTGCTCAGCTTCGCGCCATGGGCATCCGCACCATTATGATTACGGGCGACAATCCCTTGACCGCCGCCGCCATTGCCCGCGAGGCCGGGCTGGATGATTTTCTGGCCGAGGCGAAACCGAAGGACAAAATGGACCTGATCCGCCGCGAACAAGCGGAGGGCAAGCTGGTGGCAATGACGGGGGACGGTACCAACGACGCCCCGGCATTGGCGCAGGCTGATGTCGGCGTCGCGATGAACACCGGCACGCAGGCCGCCAAAGAAGCGGGCAACATGGTGGATCTCGATTCCAATCCCACCAAATTGATTGAGATCGTCGAGATCGGCAAGCAACTCCTAATGACACGCGGCGCCTTAACCACTTTCTCGATTGCCAACGATGTGGCGAAATATTTCGCGATCATTCCCGCGATGTTTGCCGCGACCTTCCCCGTATTGAACGCGCTGAACATCATGCATCTGCGCACGCCGGAGTCCGCTATATTGTCCGCGGTCATCTTCAACGCGCTCATCATCGTCGCGCTCATCCCGCTGGCCCTGCGCGGTGTCAAATACAAGCCCATGAACGCTGAACTGCTGCTACGCGGCAATCTGCTTATCTATGGAGTAGGTGGAATCATCGTTCCTTTTATCGGAATTAAACTCATCGACATGGCAATCACCGCCATTCACCTGGTTTGAGGGTCTATTATGCGGAAACAAATTTTTACCGCCGTACTTTATACCATCGTGACGACGCTGCTTCTTGGGATTGCTTATCCACTGGGGATCACCGTCCTTGCGCATTTTCTGATGCCGCAGCAAGCTAACGGAGAACTGATCGCAAAAGATGGAGTTCTCGTCGGTTCAAAGCTGATCGGCCAGACCTTTACAGGCGCGGGCTATTTTCAGGGGCGCCCCTCTTCGGCAGGGACCGGCTATGATGCTGCAAACTCCTCCGGCTCGAACCTCGGCCCGACGAATGCAACGTTGATCGCGCGTGTCGAACAGAGTGTCCAATCATGGCAAACCCGGGAAGCGAAGCATGGAAATGCGCACACCAACGTTCCCATCGACCTGGTTACAACCTCCGGCTCAGGGCTGGATCCCGACATCACCGTGGCCGCCGCTGAGTATCAGGTCGCCTCGGTTGCGCAAGTTCGCGGACTGCCCAAAGATCAGGTGGCGCGACTGGTCAAGGCGCATATAGAACCAAGGCAATTTGGAGTGCTTGGCGAGCCCCGTGTCAACGTGCTGGAGTTGAACCTCGCGTTGGATGCCATGGCGGCACCGCAAAAATAGTCGGTGCCATCCACAACGAAATCATCCTGGTGTCTGTTGGCTTACGTGAGATACCTCGCGTGTTATTCCTGTCGGCGAGCGCAGCCTGGCGGTAGTGTCCAGAATTTTTCGCACTTTCAATTTCAGCTTCAGCACTGGAAGGTTGGTACAAGCAGGAGGAGCGAGACCTCTGAGGCGAGGACGATGGAGCCAAGCGCGAAGCGCTTCGGTCGGCTAAACAGGCTGCGGAAAAACCCCTGATTCCCGCCTCATTTTGTTTGCTGGACCAAATTTTTCGCCATGCTGGCCTTGTTTTGCCGCAGTTTTCTCGTTTTGTTTTGCGCCTGGAGGCCGTTTTAT
>JAJYVR010000033.1:5678-18615 GCA_021791935.1 Acidobacteriota bacterium | reverse complement strand
GCCCGCACCGCGCCTTTCAGCGTCTCCATCATTTGCGGCGTCAGGCTGCGATTGCGCAGCAGGTCGTCGGCTTCCAACGGGGTGCTGCCGAAGCGGCGGATCGACAGGATGGGGCCATCGACCGCCAGCGGCGGAATGATGATGTTGACGCGAGAACCGTCTTTCAGCCGCGCATCCACCATCGGCGACGACTCATCGATACGCCGGCCCACGGCGGAAACAATCTTGTCGATGATGTGCATCAGATGGACATCGTCTTTGAAAACGACATTGGTTTTTTCCAGAATGCCGCGCCGCTCCACATAGACCGTGTTGTGGGTGTTCACCAGAATGTCGCTCACGGTTGGGTCTTGCAGCAACGGCTCCAGCGGCCCCAATCCAAAGACCTCATCCATCAGTTCTTTTGCCAGTCGGTCCCGCTCCGCCGAGCTCAGCGGAATCCCTTCTTCGCCGATCAATTGATGAATCAGAGTCATCAATTGCCGCTGGGCAGCGGGGTTCCCCTGGATGAACGGCAGCTTCTCCAGGTCCATTCGCTTGATCAGTTCCTGATGCACAGCGGACTTGATCTGCTGCTGGGCCTTCAGCGAGACCGAGAGCGGCAACGGTGTTGGCAGCGAACTTCGGTCCGGCGTCGTCATCGGCAAGATGGCTTCAACCATGGCGGTGCCTCCCAACAGTCTTGCGGATTGTGCTGGCAACATGCATGGTCATCTCCAAAACGCAAAACGATTTCGCTTCGGTGTTTCCGTTTCCTGGTTGGACTGCGCATGCACCAGCCGGTTCGCCCATTTACTGATCTTCGTTGTGAACTCCGACCGCCGCTGCGGCGACAGCGGTTCGCCTGCATTGATGGCGCGAACCAGTTCCGCGTAAGTGTTCGGGATCGTCACCGAAACCGGAAAACGGACCGCGCTTTCCACCTGCTCCGCGCTGACAGCATCGTTTGAGGAAGAACGATTGATGACGATCCGCAGCTTTGGCGCCGTCCGCGCATCCAGTCCGAAATTTTCCACATGCCGCGACAGGTCGCGCAAGGCTGCCACATCCGGCGTCGCCACCAGATAGACTTCATCGGCGGAGTCGATGATGGTCGAATTCACATTCTGGGTCTCCAGCGAGGAGTCGAGAATCACGTAGTCGTATTCGCTGCGGAGAAATGCCAGTACGTGTTCCATGTCGTGCGGGCTGCTGCTGTATCGGACCGCGCAGGTGTCCGGAGAAGGAAGCACATCCAGGCCGCTCGGATGCCGCGTCAGGAACCCGGTCAGCAGTTCCACATCCAGCCGATCGACATTGCGAATCAGTTCGTCGAAGTAGTAGGGATTCTCCGTCATGCCCAGGTACAGGCAGACATGCCCCAGTTGATGATGATGGTCGATGAGAAGCACCTTTTTCCGGTGCTGGCGGACCAGAAAGGTGGCCAGGTAGACAGCCAGCGTGGTGGCCCCCACTCCCCCCTTCACTCCAAACAACGCGATCAAGCGCCCAGCATTTTTTGAACTGTCGGGCGCAACCGCCGCGAACCGCGATTGCAGCCGCCCCATCATGTCGGTGAATTGAGGCAGATCGAACGGGCATGGCAGGAATTCGCTGCATCCGGCTCGCATCGCCTGCAGAATCAGTTGTTCGTTGCTGTACTTTGAAACTGCAATAATGGCAATCTTCCCAGGGAACATCTGATGCAGAATTTCCGTCGACTCTGCAGCCTCATCCGGCTTGCGGTCAAAATCGATTAAAGCGATCTGGGCGGCGGACTCCTTCACCCGCTGAGAAAATTGAGGGCGCTTGTGGCGTCCCATGTAATCGTGAAATTCTCCTGCGAATTCCGCGTCCGTGGCATAGGCGCAGCCATCCATCACGTTGGCCACCGTTTCCGGGTCGACGCAGACCGTGAAGACCGCAAACCTTGCCGGACTCGAGTTGTGCGATTTTGCCGTCATGGGTTCACGGTTTCGTGGCTTTCTTCGCCGCCGGAGTCATGGAGCGGTCGAATTGGCCGGCACTCATGTTGGGAAGCGCCATTTCTGGCGTTGCCGGGTGCGTCTCATGTCCAAGCGGGTCAACGACGTTGGCCGTCACGATCACCACCAATTCGGCGACGGAATGAGTATTGTTTTTCGACTTGAACAATTCCCCGAGAATTGGGACATTGGCGATTCCCGGCGTCCTGTCCAGTAGCACCGTGGTCCGGTGGTCGAGCAGTCCGGAAATGCTGAAGCTTTGCCCATCGCGCAATTCCACCTCCGTCTCCGCGCGCCGCGTGGAGATGGCGGGCACGGTGTAGCCGGAAAGGGTGACCGTATTGGTGTAGTCGAGCGCGCTGACTTCCGGGGCCACCTTCAAGAGGATGGTGCCATCGGCATTCACCGTGGGAGTGAATTTCAGCTTGACTCCATACGGCTGAAACATGATCGTGACGGAGGCAAAGTTCCCCGCTCCTCCCTGGATCACCGGATAGGGGAACAGTCCGCCGGAAAGAAAGTCCCCTTCATGCCCGCTGAGGGTGGTGATGGTCGGCTCCGCCAGTATCTGCAAAATGTTTCTCGCTTCCAGGTCCGCCATCGCCGCGCCGATATTCAGCTTGGAGTTGTAGAGCAGAAAATTGAGCGGATTGCTGACCGCCAACCCCACCTGGACTGGATTTGCGCCCGGCCCCGTGGCGGTGCTGGTCTGGGTGGCCCCGACGCTGGTGAACTGCTGGGTGCCGGTACTCGATGTGTTTCTGCCGCCGCTGAAGAAATTGAAGCCGAACTGGTCCAGTTTGGTCCGGTCGACTTCCGCGATGCGCACCTGTAGCCGCACCTGCTGGGGATGGACATAGGTGACGGCCAGGGAACTCACCACATCTTTGGAATACGCGGAAGCCAGCTTGATCGCCTCTTGGTACGCCGGGTCTCCGATCACCGTGCCGGACAAATACACGCGCCCTTCCTGGGAATCCACGCGAACGTCCTGTCCCGGCAGCGCTTCCTCAATCGATCGGCGAAGCTTGGAGACGTCCAGATCGGCCGACACTGCGTACAACACCGATTGTCCGTTGGTGTTCCACAGCGCGACACTACTCGTCCCGGGCTTCACCGCCGTGATCACCACTTCTTTCGGACTGGGGATAAAAGACTGCAGCACCGTGGGGCTGCCCACGTACACGCGGTGCAGCCGGTCGGTCGTCTTCAAGAACATCGAATGCCCAATCAGCAGATGGAGGGGGACCTCCGTCTCCTGGTTCAGCAGGTCGGCCCTCAAGGGAAGACCGATCGGCGGCGGGGCCGGCGCTCCCAGCGACGCCGTGGACGCCAATGCCGGCAATGCGGCGGGCATTGGCGCGGCTGCTTTTCCAGCCTGCCCTGTGGCCGCCCTTCCTGCCTGCCCCAAGACACGCGACCCCATGGCGAGCAACGCAAGCAGCGCCACGGTCCGGATGCCAGGTCGAATTGGATTGCCTCGATTCAAATGCCTCTCACGCAACAAAACCTGCTAAAAACTGACTCCCGAGTGCTTATCTCCAATTACCGTCTCGACGACCTCGGGCGCGCGCTTGATCCGCCTGCGGATCGCAGCCGCCTGCACGCCGGATATCGCCGGGACAGCCCCTGGGATCAACTGAGAAAGTTCGACCGGTGGATCGTCGGCCTCTCCCTGGTCCGCGCTGTTGCGCAGGACAAAGTGGATCGTGCCCTGGGTACTCGCCAGCACCACCCGCTCGGCATCGTTCGGCGTCACCAGCACAGTGACCACATTTACGCTCGACGGCCTGCCATCGAGGTTGGGTTGCACCTGGCTTCCGGCCGCCAGGACTTCCACGTTCTGCAACACCGTCGCCGTGGAGGGCTCGGGAGCAGAAGCCGAGCGGTAGGTGACCAGAACATCGACATGCGAACCGGGAAAAAGAAATCCCGCCACCCCAACCACCTCGTCCGACCGCAGCGCCAGCGCCCGCATTCCATCCGGAATTTTGGTCGTCAGGCCGGTCCCCGGAATCGCCAGGTCGCGATCCAGAATCGGCGCGCCCTGCGACAGCGGATACAGCAACGATCGCCCAATCACATCCTGCGGCTTCAGGTAGCCCCCCACCAGCGGAACCGAGACCGGCCAGCTCACCGTCTTGAGCTTGTCCGCCTGCAACACTTCTCCCGCCTCCATTGGAGCGGCTGCCGCCACATATTGTTCGGTGGCCACGACCGCGCTGTGAAAATGCAGTTTCCGGCTGAGCAGGAACGTGCATCCACCGGAAACCAGCAGCGCGATCAGAAATGCCGAACTCAATCTCCGCCCGATCATCGCGTCATCTCGTCCCCATCTGCATCAGCAGCACAATCCAGCATCCAACTGCAATCGGCACGCCGTACGCAAGACGCAGCGACTGTGGGTTATCCAGGTTCAAATCTGGATGAGGCAGAACGCCAGACCTGGCATGATGCTGGATCAGGGATCCAACATTTGCCACCGTCGCTTTCAGCCGTCCGCGCGAAATTGCCAGAACTACAGCGAATACGCCCCCGGTGAGCGCGATCGCCAGGAACAACTCCGCAAGATGTCCGAATCCAGCGATCGAGGAAACCGCGGCCATCAACTTCACGTCCCCGGCGCCCATGCCTCCGGCGACAAAAAACACAAAAAATACAGCTCCTCCGACCAGACCCGCAGCCGCCGCCATCCCCATTTGCCTCCACCCGCCCGCGCCCAGGTGCAGCAGCAGTCCGAGCACAACCGACGCACCCGTCAGCAGGTTGGGAATGCGCCGGCTTCGCACGTCGGACACCGCGCCCGCGGAAGCGCACAGCGATGCGAGCAGCAGATACATGCAGTCGGGAGAAAGCTTCATGCCAGGCCACCAGAGAATTGAATCGGCAACTGATTCAGTCGTGAGAATGCTTGCAAAACAGTTTCCTGAACTGGCAGCGTCTGCGCGCTGCCAGAACACGGCACGGCGATCCACGCTTGCCGTGCCACGCGGCCTGGATCGTCATGTCGCGCTTCCCTTTCAGGAAGGTCGAACGATTCTCGAGGCCATGCTGTCCCGCCTGTGAGATGGAAACTACGCCGCCGCGCTCGTCAGGGTGCTGCCGACCATATTGAAGGCACTGCCAATGTCGGTGGCCAGCGCCTTCATCCCGACCAATGCTCCAAGGGCGATTAACGCCGCAACCAACGCGTATTCGATCAGGTCCTGACCGGAGTCTTCCTGTACCAGGCGGATAAAAAGTTCTTTCAGGTTTGTCATCGCTGTTTCTCCTTGAGCGTTCTCTAAAGTTGGTTTATTCCGACACTTGCCACTTGCCCCGGAGAACTCAGGAGACATGTCTGGAAGCTGCATGGCAGTGTGTCGTTGCAATGAATCCTACTCAAGGTACACAGGAGAGAGATGAAAATTGTAGTTACTAGACGGTACTGAGGTAATGAATCCGAAGGGTTACTAGAGTGCATTCCCAAAAGGGAACACTCGCGCGAAGCGGCCTATTGCAGCATTCCCACCTTCAGCAATGGGGTCGATGGCATGGGATTGAGCGCCATCTTGATCGCTCCGCTCCCAGTCAAGCTCACCTGGTCCGCAACAATCTGCCCCAGCACAAAAGTCCCGGTGCTGGCGCCGCCATTCAGGCTGAAGAGGTCGGAGTAACCGGTGGAGTGGAAGTAGAGCGCGCCGGAAAAAGTAAGAGCACCAGAGCCGGTGAACTGCGGCTGGGTGGCATCGCCGTGGTCTTGATAGAAAAGCAGGCCGCGGCTCCCGGGAGCGCCGCGCGAGTCGGTGGTATCGCCGCCAGCGTCCCAATACGTGCCGTTCGCTGTACACTGCCCCACCAGAATGTTCCCGCTCAGCGTGCTGGGCATGTTCAGCGAAGCGACGGGGGCGCTGCCGTCGCAGGTCAGCGCCGTGGATTGCACCGGTATGATGCTTGTGTTGACACAGCCGGAACATCCATTGATATTGACCGACCCGGAATAAAAATAGAACATCACGCCGTCCGTTTGCTGCCCGGCACTGGTGGAAATCGAACTGCAACTCGGAATACATGGAGTTGCCATCCGTAAAGTGGCGCTTCCCCCAGCATTCAGAGAGTTGCCCATGTAATAAATGCCAGGCAGAAAAATGTAGGTTTGATAGCCGGAGCATCTCGAAGTTGTACCCGTGCAAATGCCGTTCGGGTAATAACCCGGCGATAATTCAATACAATTACTGCTCGTGTCAGGACAACCATCCTGCCCTGGCATCGACAAGCTCTGCGCTTTTTGCACGGAGATCCCATTGGTCGTACTTAATGGAGAAATCAGTTTGACGGAGGCCGGCGCCGCAACACCCGCATACGGGTCGCCCACCGGCAGCGTTCCCCCCGTCCATCCGCCCGTCGTGCCGCCGTTGAAGCCGCCACCCCAACATGTCGTAGGCGCTTGCGACGGCCCTCCTGAAATGCCGACGCTGGAACCGGTGCCCTTCGGACCGCCATGGCTGGTGTCGATCAAGCCGGAAGGGATGCAGTCGATCGCGGTCGGGCTGGTGGAATTTACCTGCAGCGCCCGTTGCGGGCCGCCCACAATTGTCAGGTTGCCTCCTCCGCTGTAGGTGAATGCGCCCGACGCGCTGGTATTCAAGACAATCATGGGCGCGGCCTCTGGCACCTGTGTCGTGCCGCAGGTACAGGAGGCGGCCACCTGCTGATATAAGGTTCCGTGAATGGTGTAGAGAAAGTGAGTTTTCACGTTCTCCGTCACCACAACCTTTAGAAACGGATACGAAGTGATCGTCGCCGGGGGCGTGGTGACATTGGGGACCGAAGACGGAAAGCTCCATGCGACGGAATTCGAAGGGCTGCCTGGCGTCAGACCCGTCCCGTTATATCCGTTGGCGTTGGCATAAAAACAGATTGTTCCCCCACCCGTGCTGCAGTTGGCCGAGGTCCCCGGCGTGAAGCCCATGTTCGGCAGCGCCATTCCTGCCGCCAGCGCCGCCATGTCCATCGCGCCCGCCTGGCAGGCTGCGTCTGCCGCCGTTTGCGCCGCCTGGCGATGAAACCAGAGGTTTGTCAAATCGACCGCGAACCCCACCATGGCCAGCAGAAATATCGTCAGCATCAACAGCAGCGACACCATGATCTGTCCGGATTCTCCGCCGTCCATCCGGGCTGCGGAAACCGCGGAAATTTTGCCGGAGACTTTCGCGCTTCTCTTCTCATTCCACATCGGTATCTGCCTCCCCTCCTGGCGGTAGTTAGTAGATGATCCGTCCCTGCGCGCTGAGTTGTACTGAGTTGGCAATGCCAGGCAACTTAATATAGGGCACATAGGTGTAATTGATGGTGACATCCACGCGGGAGGGAGGGTTCGAAGCCAGGTCCGGATAGGTCACCTGGACGGTCATGTTCGTCAGATCGTGAAACGAATATGCGGCCGCGCTTTTTACAATGGCGACGACATTGGCGCCCGATGCATCTCCGCACCCGCTGCTGGGCCCGCTGCAATTCCCGCTGTCCGTCCCATGCACAATGGCATAGCGCACGCCCTGACGGGCCGCATCCCCCAGCACGCTGTAGGTGTAGGTCAACATGCACAACTCAAACAGCCAGAACACCATCGGAACCACCAGCAACAGCGACAGCGCGGTTTCCACTACCAGCGAACCTTCTTCGGACTTGAAACGTCCAAGTGCAATCCGGCGACCGGATCGACGCCCATGGAGACGGAAGACCGCCCGCGCCGCGTGCCCCGCCATTTGTCGCGCCCGCCGCCCGCGGGTCCCGGACGCTCTGGGCAGAGAGGAATCCGTCTCGGCCATTTAATCCAGCTCCCGCATCGAAACCTGCCGATGAAACTGCATCGACGGCAGCAGGGAGTACGAAAAAAAGCTGAGAGGAATCGGCGGTTGCACCGTATAGGTCACGTCGACGCGATTCAGAAAGAAACTCGGCGCTTCCGGATCGGCCGCAGGAGTATAAGCCGTGCCCGCGGGTCCATAGCTGGCGCACTTCGTCACGTTATTGTTGGTGCCGACGCTCTTCGAACATACCTGCACGCTCGTGGTCGTCGAACTTGCGGCCAGGCTGGAAAGATCGCCCACCGCGAGCGCGGCAACGGAAGTATAGGTCGTGATCGGCCCAGCGGCCGGCAACGAGCTTTGCGCCGGAGACGCGAACCCCTGTATCGAATATTCGGCCGCGTTGCGCGATGACGAAGTGAGGTTCGCCGCAACAATAAAAAAATATCCAAAGTCCACCGCGTACGCCACCAGCAAAATCAGGATGGGCAGAAAAATCGCGGTCTCGACCAAACTCTGTCCCCCGTCCCATCGAAACGCCAACCTGTTCCCGGCCCTTCGCATACTTCGAAATCCTCCCGCGTCCATCCGGACCGTGCATGACACGGCTGCCACGCGCGTATCCATCCGTCTCCCAAACCTGTCTCCCGGGCCCGTCTCCCAGACCCGACTGCGCGAACCGACACGAATCCGGCCAGATCCTGGACTCAGTACCTTAGTAACCCGTGGACAGATCGAGATTCGGCGCGATGGATCGATACTTTGGGTAATATCTTGCTACACGGGTCGCTTCCAGAGGCAGGAATTCTCAACTTTCATGGTTACTTGTGTAATTGCATCCGAAGAAAAAAAGGCGCTTCGGCGGTCTCCGCCACCGCTCAAGAAACTGTGCGGCTTTCCTGTTCTGCTGGCCGTCCTGCTTGCGCTCGTTGTATTTCTGGCGGTCCCCAAAAAGATCGCCGATCCAGACATCGGCTGGCACCTGCGCAACGCCCAGGTCCAGATCCAAACCCATGCCTTCCTGCGCCGAGACCTATATTCCTTCACCACCCAAGGCAAGCCTTGGATAGACCACGAGTGGCTCTCGGAGGTTCCCTTCTACCTGGCCTGGCGGGCCTTTGGTCCGCGCGGAATTTTTCTGGTCACGGTCGCCGCGATTGAGACCGTCCTCCTCGGCATCCTGGGGTTGGCCTACATCGAATCGAAAAGCATCAAGGCCGCCTTCCTGGTCACCTTTGTCGCCATCTTTCTGGCTGGCATCTCCTTCGGCCCGCGAACGCTTTTGTTCGGCTGGATTTTTCTCGTCCTGGAATTGGGCCTTCTCGCCGGCTTTCGCCGTGGCCGCGATGCTCTCTGGGCGCTCCCGGCGGTCTTTTTACTGTGGGTCAACGCCCACGGCTCATGGATCATCGGTCTCGTGCTGCTGGGCCTCTTCGTCGTGTCGGGCGCGGTAGAAGGTACCTGGGGATCGATCGAGGCGACCCGCTGGACCCGTCCGCAGGCCCGCAAACTTGCCTGGGTGTCGCTGCTGTCGACCCTGGCGGTCTTTGTCAATCCCTATGGATGGCGGCTGGTGCTCTATCCCTTCGACCTGGCCTTCCATCAGAAATTGAACATCGCCAATGTCGATGAATGGCGCAGTCTCGATTTCCACTCTCCACGAGGCAAAATCGTGCTGGCAACGCTGGCGGCGGCCATTCTGCTGCAACTGGTTCGGCGAAGACGGTGGAGGTTGCACCAGGTCCTGTTCCTGCTGGTCGGAACGTATTCCGCCCTGACCTACTCGCGCTTTTTGTTCCTTGCCGCCATCCTGGTTGTGCCTTTTCTGGCGGAGGACCTGTCGCAGTGGATGCCCTATCACGCCGATCGCGACAAGCCCTGGCTCAACGCCGCCATCATGCTTGGCGCAGTGGTTGCGGCGGTCCTGCTCTTCCCCTCCAATCGACAGTTGAACCGGCACAGTGCCAACATCTACCCAGACGACGCGGCACTGACGTATCTGCAAAACTTTCATCCGCGCGGCAACGTCTTCAACGACTACCTCTGGGGCGGATACCTGATCTGGAATGTGCGCCAGGTCCCGGTCTTCATCGATTCACGCGTCGATGTGTTTGAGCGCAATGGAGTGCTCGCGGACTATTTGCGCGCGATTCGAATTGAGGACAGTCTCCAGGTCCTCGACAAATATTCCATCCAATATGTCTTGTTTGAAAACCATCGCCCGCTGAGTTATCTGTTGCAACACACGCCCGGCTGGAAGGTCGATTATCAGGACAAGACCGCCATCCTGTTCGAGCGAACCAAGCCTCTCGCCGAGGCGCGCAAATGAAATTCGCCGTGCATGCCGGCCCAGCCGCATTGAATTGCAAACCCGGTATACTGGCTCGCGTCCTCTATGCTCTCGCCACTATCCAGTTGGTATGGGCCTATCACAGCCGAGTGCCGCCGTATCTCCATCTGGATCGATATGAAAACGGCCTGGAGGTCGCGCCCTGCCAAACCCGCGTGCTGATGATGTGGCTGTTGCGATGGGCGCATAACAATGCCTTTCTTATCCGCCTCGCCGATCTCGTCTCCACCTTCACTCCCATCTATCGCTCCCACATCGCTCCGGAAACGTTCGTCCTCGCTATTGCAGATACTCTCGGCGTCGTTCTCGCCGGATGGGTGGCAACCCGCATCTACGATGCCGCGTCAGAACGACGCCTGCTCACCGCCTACATTTATCCGCTGGTGCTCGTCTTGTGCGCTGTCACTTATGTGCTGGTATCGCTGCATCCCCGCAGTTTCTACTATGACCTGCCCAGTCTTGGGTTCTTCGCCGTGGGACTGTATCTGATCTACTTCCACAAGCACCCGCTTTGGTTCGCTGCTTTCTTTGTCGTCGCCACCCTCAACCGTGAAACGACGCTGTTCCTCCTGTTGTTTTTTGTGTTTGCCGCAGTCACCGAATCCGGCAAAACCGACTGGCGCCGCTGCTACGCGCCGCGAACGCTTGCCGTGGTCTTGCCCCTGGCGATCTACTGGATCGCGTGGCACCTTGCAGTCAATCGATTCTTCGCGCAAAACCATGCCGCCTGGATTCCCGCCTACAAGATCAACCTGGTTCTGCTGGCATGGCCGCCGGCATGGCCGCAGTTGCTGGCCGTCGGCGGCTATACCATTCTCCCCATTCTTCTCTATCGCAAGTGGGTCAAAGACGCGACGCTTCGAATCTGGCTGTGGACGCTGCCCGCCTGGTTCGGCCTTATGTTCCTCTATGGCATTGTTGTGGAGAGCAGACTGTACGGAGAACTGATTCCCTATCTCGCCTGCATGTCCGCGCTGATCGCGGAACAGGCCATTCTGGCCCGCTTGGCGACCCACGCAGACCCATGCGACCCGCCGCGAATCCATCCCAACGCAATCGCGCCGCCCTCTCATCGAGAATTGGCGGCGCGGTGAACATCCAGAAACCATAGCCATGAACGAAGCGATCGAATGGCCCTAGCCGTAGATTCGTTCAAAAAATAGTTTTGGTCTTGTATCAGGGCCCGACTTCAGTCGGGCCGCACATGGCGCAAAACAGATGGGCTTCAGCCCCTGAGTGCTCCTGTTCGAATCGCTTCCTCCCGTCGAATCGCTGAATCGCCATCGGACTCAGGTCTCTACCCATGTTCCGCCATGATCTCCGCCAGCACTTCGCGGCTGGGGCGGACGCGCTCCGGCGACAGCGTGGCCAACGGGTCATCCACCATGTTCAGCATCTCGGTGAAGTCCGGCTTTTGCGTATTCACGTAGAACACGCCGGTCAGGACCTCCTCGTTTGCGTGCGCCTCCATCAACAGGTTCATGGCGCGCGCTTTATCGGTGGGGTCGTAGTCCTCATGCAGCTTGCGCAGACGCAGGTGCGATCCGTCGTGCAACTGAACGTCCACCGTCGTGTCGTGATCGTACTCGACGGCAATGTCCTCGAAGTTAGATACAAATCCAACCTCCGCAACCGGCTCCTCATGCCCCTGCATGAACTTGTAGCTTTTGGTCGAACCTTCATGATCGTTGAACGTGACGCAGGGCGAAATCACGTCCAGCATCACCGTTCCCTTGTGCGCAATGGCGGCCTTCAACATGGCGGAAAGCTGCTTCTTGTCGCCGGAAAAAGACCGTCCGACAAAGGTCGCTCCCATCTGGATCGCCAGCGCGCAGGTGTCGATCGCGGGCAGATCGTTGATGACGCCCGACTTCAGCTTCGACCCGATATCGGCGGTCGCGGAGAACTGGCCCTTGGTCAGCCCGTACACGCCATTGTCTTCAATGATGTAAATCATCGGTAGGTTGCGACGCATCAAGTGGACAAACTGCCCCATGCCGATCGACGCGGTGTCGCCATCGCCGCTGATGCCGATCGAGCGCATGGTCTTATTGGCCAGCAACGCGCCGGTTGCAACCGACGGCATGCGTCCATGCACGGAGTTGAAGCTGAACGAACGAGACATGAAGTAGGCGGGCGACTTCGAGGAGCAGCCGATGCCGCTCATCTTCATCACGCGCTCGGGCTGGACGCCCATCTCGTAAAAGGCTTCCGTAATGCGCTCGGAGATGGCGTTGTGGCCGCATCCGGCGCAGAGGGTGGTCTTGCCTCCGCGATAATCCAGTATCTGGAGTCCAATGCGGTTGGTCTTGGGCTGGGGGGGCTGGGGAGTGACGGGCGTGGTCGACATGGTTACTTGACTGCTCCTTCTTGTGCGGCAATGACGGCGGTAATCGAGCGTGCGTCGATGGGAAGTCCGTTGAAGTGCAGGACGGAACGCAGTTTTACAACCTGCGCCGGGTCAAGGTCGACTTTCAACAGGTTCATCATCTGCGAATCGCGGTTCTGCTCCACCACATAGACCCGTTCATGCTGGGCGACAAAATCGTGGATCTCCTGCGTAAACGGATAGGCGCGAATACGCAGATAATCCGTCCCCAGCTTGGATTCGCGCTCCAGTTGATCGCGGCCCTCAATCACCGCCCAGTGGCTGCTGCCAAAGGCGATGATGCCGACCTTCTCGCGACCGTTCCCTTCGACGACCGGCTTCGGCACCAACGTTTTCGCGGTCTCGAACTTTCGCGCCAGGCGCTGCATGTTGTTCTCGTAGTCGTCCGGGCGCTCCGTGTACTGCGCCTTCTCATTGTGGCCGGTGCCACGCGTAAAGTAGGCGGCGT
>JAJYVR010000033.1:0-5668 GCA_021791935.1 Acidobacteriota bacterium | reverse complement strand
CGATACGGAATCGCATCTCCGTCCACGTCCTTGTAACGCGCGAATCCGCTGAGTTCCTTCAACTGCTGGGCGTCGAGAACCTTGCCGCGGTTGATCGGCTTTTCTGGATATTCAAACGGCTCCGACATCCAGTTGTTCATTCCCAAATCGAGGTCCGAAAGGACAAAAACCGGCGTCTGCAATTGTTCCGCGATATTAAAGGCTTCCGTCGCGAATTCAAAGCACTCTTTGACGGACCCTGGAATCAGCATCACGTGTTTCGTGTCGCCATGCGAAAGTCCGGCGATAAAGGTCAGGTCCCCTTGCGAAGTGCGCGTTGGCAAACCCGTCGAAGGGCCGGTGCGCTGCACATCGAAAATCACGCCGGGAATTTCCGCGTAGTAGCCGAGCCCGGCAAACTCCGCCATCAGCGAAATCCCAGGACCGGATGTCGCCGTCATGGAACGCGCGCCCGCCCATCCGGCGCCCAGCACCATGCCAATGGCGGCCAGTTCGTCTTCCGCCTGCACAATCGCAAAGCTCGCCTTGCCATCCGGCTCAATGCGGTATTCCTTCATGTACTCGATCAGGTCCTCCACCACGGAAGACGACGGCGTGATGGGATACCAGGTCACCACCGTGACCCCGGCGAACATGGCGCCCATGGCGGCAGCCTCGTTGCCGTCGATGATGATCTTGCCTTGCGTGGCGCTCATCGGCTCCACCACATACGGGTCCTGCTTGGTCAGCGAACTGGCGGCGTAATCGAACCCGGCGCGGACCGCGCTCAGGTTCAGCTCGGCTGCCTTCACCTTTTTGGCAAACTGTTTGCGGACCGTCTTCTCCACCCACTCCATGTCGATCGAAAGCAGTTGCGCCGCAACGCCCACATACACCATGTTCTTGACCAGCTTGCGGATCTTGGCTTCCGCGCCCGTGGATGCAGCCAACTGGTCGAAAGGGACCGCGTAATAGGTCAGGTCCGCGCGCAAATGGTCCAGCTTGAGCGACTGATCGTAGATGACGGCCCCGCCGGCGCCCAGCGAAAGCACGTCCTGCTGGGCGGTCTCCGCGTTCATGGCGATCAGCACGTCGATGTCCGTTTTCCGCGCCACCCAGCCGTTCTTGCTGACCCGAATGGTGTACCACGTAGGCAGCCCGGCGATGTTGGAAGGAAACAGGTTCTTGCCCCCGACAGGTACGCCCATGCGGAAAATGCTGCGCAGCAGGACACTATTGGCGGATTGCGAGCCCGAACCGTTCACGGTCGCAATCTGAATGGAAAAATCATTGAAGACTTGCTGGATGCCACTGGCAGGACTCGACGTTGGCTGGTCCTGCACCACAAGTTCAGGAGTGGTCATTGGTTGATTGTTTTCCTTCCATGTTTGGGGATACGTTTCATCGGTAAATCCATGGAAATTCTCGCCGAACTCTCATGGCAAGCTTCTTGATCGGGCATTCCCGTAAACCCGGCAGGTCTCGGTCGTCTCCACGGAATTCTTCCACCGTTTGCCTCATTTTTATTGTAGTCCAGGGCCGCCCAAGGCTGCTTTCCAGCGCTGTTTTCCAAGCGGTCGTATCTCGGCGATACACAGCGACACCTTCATGGATTTTCGCCGTCTTCACCGCCGATCTCACAGCCCTTACTCAACCGTCGCGCGAACGGTGTAGCTGCTCAGGGTCTTGATGTAGTTGCCGCGTTCAAAAGGAGATGGATCGGGCACCGAACGGCGGCTCAAACTGCCGCGCATCTGGTCTATCGATTCATATTCGTGTTCTTCCATCCAGCGCAGCAGTTCGGCCCGCATAATTGCCAGTCGATCTGCGCCTCGCGCCAACAGTTCTGAAACAGTCATCGCGACCTGCGCTCCAGCCATAACAGCTTTTAGAACATCTTGCGCACTGTGGACTCCGCCCGTCACCGCCAGGTTGGCCCGCACATTGCCGTAGAGAATCGCCACCCAATGCAGCCGAAGCAGCAATTCTTCCGGTCGGCTCAAAGCAAGCCTCGGAATCACATCCAGTTGTTCGAGATCGAAATCCGGCTGATAGAAGCGATTGAACAGCACCAGCGCGCCCGCCCCTGCTTCATCCAATTGCCGGGCCAGATTCGGAATGCTTGTGTAGTGCGGAGAAAGCTTCACCGCAATCGGCAGCTTGGTATTTTGTTTCACCTGACGTACCAGATCGACAATTCCAGCTTCCACTGTGCCGCTTGAAACTGCGGGGTCCGTCACCAGCGAGTAGGTATTCAGCTCCAGCGCGTCCGCGCCCGCCTGCTCAATCTCTTTGGCGAAGCGTACCCAGCCGCCCGCTGTCGCCCCATTCAGGCTGGCGATCACAGGAATTCCGGCCCGGATTTTGGCGTGGTGCAGCAGGCCGAGGTACGCATCCTGGCCCTGACGATAATCTTCGTACGCCGGAAAGTAGCTGAGCGATTCGGCAAAGGATTCCGTCCCCCGCGTGATGTCGCGGTCGAGCGAGTTTCCTTCCAGCGAAAGCTGCTCCTCAAAAATCGAAGGCAGCACCACCGCGGCCGCCCCCGCTTCTTCCAAACGCAGAATGTTCTCCGCGGATTCCGTCAGTGGCGAGGAAGAAACCACCAGCGGATTTTTCAGCTTCAGGCCGAGATAATCGGTAGTCAGATCCATCATTTTCCGTCCTTGCCTTTTCCCAACGCCACCACCTCCCCATCCTGCTCCGGCGGAGCGATATTGGGAGATTCAGAGCGTCCGGCCATGGCGGCACGCCCAGAATAGATGCGCCATTCGCGCTCGACATCGTCTTGCGCTTCCAGCAGCAGTTTCTTCGCCACATCGGGATGACTGCGCGCCAACATGGTGTAACGGGCCTCGTGATAGCTGTATTCCTTCAGCGGAATCGAGGGCGGCCGGGAATCGAGTTGGAACGGGTTCTTTCCTTCCTCGCGCAGCGCCGGGTTATATCGCATCAAGGGCCAGTAGCCGGAGAGAACGGCATTCTTCTGCTGCTCCATCCCATAGGCAAGGTCGTAGCCGTGCGCGATGCAGTGGCTATAGGCAAGGATCAGCGCCGGACCGTCGTAGGCCTCGGCCTCCTGAAAGGCCTTGACCGTTTGCGCGTCGCTGCCGCCCATCGCGACCCGCGCGACATACACCGAGCCATACGCCACGGCCTCCATCGCCAGGTCTTTCTTGGCGGTGGTCTTGCCGCCGGCGGCAAACTTCGCCACCGCGCCGCGCGGCGTGGCTTTTGACATCTGCCCGCCCGTGTTGGAATAGGTCTCCGTGTCCAGCACCAGCACCTTCACGTTCTGGCCCGAGCCAAGCACATGGTCCAGTCCGCCAAAACCGATATCGTAGGCCCAGCCATCGCCGCCCACCATCCACACGCTCTTCCGCACCAGGAGGTCGGCAATCGCCAGCAGACTGCGAACATCGGAAGGATCGATCAGCTCGCTGACGTGAGACCCCTGCTCAGAGAGGCTGCGTCCCCCCTTCCAATCGGCTGCGGCCAGTCTTTCTCGAACCAGCCGAACGCGCTCCCGCTGCGCTTCAATCTCGGTCTCCGTGGTTTGCTTGGCCGTCAGGACCGCCGTCACCAGCACATCGCCAACAATGGGCGCTAAGCGCACCAGCAATTCCTCGGCATAGATTTTCTGTTGGTTCAGCGCCAGCCGCATGCCCAAGCCAAACTCGGCATTGTCCTCAAACAAGGAGTTGGACCAGGTCGGCCCGCAACCGCTCTTGTTCACCGTGTACGGCGTTGTCGGCAGGTTGCCGCCATAGATGGAAGAGCACCCGGTCGCATTCGCAATGTAGAGCCGATCGCCAAACAGTTGCGTCAACAGCTTGATGTACGGCGTCTCGCCGCAGCCCGAGCACGCGCCGGAGAACTCAAACAATGGCTCCAGCAGTTGAATGTCCTTCACCTGCGTGTGCGCCAGACGGCTGCGGTCCACCGAAGGCAGCGACTCGAAGAAGTCCCAGTTCTTCGCTTCCGCTTCGCGCAACGGGGCCTGCATTTCCATGTTGATGGCCTTGTGCTTGGCTTCGCTCTTGCTCTTCACTGGGCAAACCTCGACGCAGATACGGCAACCCGTGCAATCCTCCGGCGCAACTTGCAGCGTGTACAACTCCTGCTCCATGCCGCGCCATTTCGGCTTGGCGCTCTTGAACGTCGGCGGGGCCTGCTGCAACATCGCCTCGTCGTAGACCTTGGCGCGAATCACCGCATGGGGGCACACCAGCACGCACTTGCCGCATTGGATACAAAGGTCCTGGTCCCACACCGGGACCATCTGAGCGATGTTGCGCTTCTCCCACTTGGCCGTTCCGGTTGGAAATGTCCCGCCCGCCGGCATTGCGCTCACCGGCAACGCATCCCCGTGCCCGGAGGCAATTGCGCCTAATACATCATGCACAAACGCCGGAGCGGCGGCCGGGATGATGGGAAAAATATCGAACGACGCGGTAATTTTCTCCGGCAGTTTGACTGGATGCAAATGGGCCACGGCGGCATCGACGGCGGCAAAGTTCTCCTGCACCACCGCGTCGCCGCGTTTGCCGTAGGTCTTCTGGATGGCCTTCTTGATCTGCTGAATCGCCTGGTCGCTGGGCAGCACCCCGCTGATGGCGAAAAAGCAGGTCTGCATCACCGTATTGATCCGGTTGCCCATCTTGGCTTCCCGTGCTACGGTGTACGCATCGATCACATAAAACTTCAACTTCTTCTTTAAGACTGCCTCTTGAGCTGTTCTAGGCAAATGGTTCCATATATCTTCCGGGCCGTACGGCGCGTTCAGCAAAAACACCGCCCCAGGGGCGGCCGCTTCCAGCACGTCCATCCGCTCCAGAAACGAGAATTGATGACACGCCACAAAGTTCGCGTTGCTGATCAGATACGTGGAGCGGATCGGGTCTGGGCCGAAACGCAAGTGCGACGTCGTCACCGAACCGGACTTCTTCGAGTCGTAGACAAAATATCCCTGCGCGTAATTCGGCGTCTCCTGGCCGATGATCTTGATGGAATTCTTGTTCGCGCCTACCGTGCCGTCGGAGCCGAGTCCGTAGAAAAGCGCCCGCACTGTCCGCGGATCTTCCGTGGAAAACTCAGGATCGTACGCCAGGCTGGTGTGGGTCACATCGTCCTGAATGCCGATGGTGAAGTGGTTCTTCATGTGCGGCTTTTTCAACTCGTCGAAGACGCCCTTGACCATCGCCGGCGTAAATTCTTTTGAAGACAGACCATAGCGCCCGCCAATGATGCGCGGCTGCTGCGCAAACGGCGCGCAGCCATTCGAGAACGCCTCGCTGAAGCTGGTCACCACGTCCTGATACAGCGGTTCGCCGAGCGCGCCCGGCTCCTTGGTGCGGTCCAGAACGGCAATCGACCGCACGGTTTTGGGGAGGGCTGCAAGAAACGCGTCGGCGGCAAACGGCCGGTACAAATGCACTTTCAGCAGGCCGATCTTCTCGCCCTGCCGGTTCAGATGGTCGATGGTTTCTTCCACCGCCCCCGCGGCCGACCCCATCAGAACAATCACGCGGTCCGCGTCTGCGGCGCCCACATAATCGAACAGATGATAGCTGCGGCCCGTCTGCTCGGCAAAGCGGTCCATCACATCCTGCACAATCGTCGGGCAAGCCAAATAGAAGGAGTTGCAGGCCTCGCGGGCCTGGAAAAATACATCGGGATTCTGCGCCGT
>JAJYVR010000285.1 GCA_021791935.1 Acidobacteriota bacterium | reverse complement strand
CGCCACAAGCAGGTTGGAGCCCCAATTGGTGACCGTAGCGATGCTCATCGCGCGGCCGCGAATTTTCAGCGGATAAATCTCCGAAATCAGCAGCCAGAAGACCGGCCCGAGGCTGATGGCAAAACAAGCGACATAGATGGGAAGACTGATCATCGCAATCCAGGCGACGATGTTCGACAACGTAGGCGATAGGAACGAGAACCCAAGCACCCCAAGACTCAAGACCATCCCGAAGATGCCATAAAGCAGAAGCGGCCGTCGTCCGACGCGATCGATCAGGCGCAGGGCAACAATGGTCAGCAAAACCATCACGACTCCGACTCCCACGGTGGCCAGAATCGCAGCCGACGCGGAATGAAGACCGGCAAACTCAAAAATGGTGGGCGCGTAATACAGGACAGTGTTGATGCCGGTGAACTGCTGGAACATCGCCAGCCCGATGCCGACAATCAGCGGTCGCCGCATCGAAACGTTCAGCAGTTCGCGCCAGCCGCCTTCCTGCAATTGCAGGTCGGCTTCAATCTCGGCCAGTTCCGTGCCTACGTCGGTAGTTTCGCGGATGCGCTGCAGCACGGTACGGGCGAGCGCGTTCTGCGACCGGCTCATCAGCCACCGCGGACTTTCCGGAACAAAGATCAAGCCAATGACAAGAATCGACGCGGGAATCGACGCCAAACCGAACATCCAGCGCCATGCCCGCGCATCTGCCAGACCGTAATCCACCAGGTAAGAAACCACGATGCCGATCGTGATCATCAGTTGATTCAGCGAGACCAGTTTGCCGCGAATGGCGGCCGGCGATACCTCGGAGATATAAAGCGGCGCGGTGAACGACGCGATGCCGATGGCGATGCCGACAATCACGCGGCCACCCGCGAGCCAGGCCGGCGAAGGGGCCAGCGCGGTCCCGATCGCGCCAATGATGAATAGTATCCCGACCTGGATAAGTATCTTGCGGCGACCGAACCGGTCCGCCAGTTTGCCGCCAAAGGACGCACCGATCACAGCGCCCAGAAGGACGGCAGCGACAATAACTTCCTCTTGCACCCTGGAGAGCATGAAATCTTTTTGGACAAAAAGAATCGCCCCAGAGATGACGCCGGTGTCGTAGCCGAACAGGAGCCCGGCAAGCGCCGAAATCCACGAGACCATGGTGACGAAGCGGCTGGTTGCCGGATTTTGAAGGTGTGTTTCTGGAGAAGACAAAATGACCTCCGCCCTAAATTTTAGGGTGCAACAAATTTTCAACAGCGTCGCGTGTATTGTTGAGAACTACAAGCGGTGATCGGGAACGACCCAATATTTTTCGGCGACACGTCCTTCACGTTCGAATACGCATCGGAGATGGTCCTTTCGTGCCCATTGGAAGGCCCGAAACATGCCCCTCAGCAGCATACCTGATCCTGCCGAGACTGAACCCTCCGCTGGGCGAACGTCCGCGGCGGAACGTAACTCAACTGCCGATCTTCCGCGCGACCGTCATCCAGCATCGCAAACTGGCTGCCAGGCTGGAATGACTACATCGCCGGCAGCGGACTCTGGCTGGGCGCAAGAATGTCGTCCAGCCGGTCGGGCGTTCCTTCTATCCGCTGCAACGACGGATAGCGCATGCCATCGTAGTACGGCATGGCGATCGTCTTGTATTCCTTGCCTTCGCGAAATTGTAACTGCATCGGTTTCCTGTCCGTTTCCGCCGCCAGAATTGCATCCGTCAGCACCTTCGGCGTGAAAGCAGTGCCATTCACGGAGACGATTTCCATGTCCGGCGTGACGCCGGCCTTAAACGCCGGACTGCCCCACCACACGTTCGAGATCATGCCGGAAGCACCATGTCCGCGTCGCCAGCCCACCGAGAAGCCCAGAGACGTGGAAAAATCCGCAAAGCCCATCTTCTCCAGCTCTTCCGATAGCCATTCCGTGGGCTTGTCCGTGTACACCAGCTTGTAGCCGCCCTGCGTGAATCCGTTCATAGGAACCGCCGCATGCAGATCGTACACGCGTTCTTGAAGGAAGCTCTTCCAGTCGTACGGCGCAATTTCATTCAGGTCTTTCACCACATCGCCAAGCGTGTACTGGTCGGTAATCATGCTGCCGTTGTAGACGCCGAGAAATTTCTTGCAGAAATCGTCGAGCGATTTCTTTCCGTCGGTCAATTCACGTATCTTCGTGTCCGCATCCAGCCAGATCAACGCTCCTTCCATGTAGTAATCCTCCGGGCGCTGATAACTGACCCAACTGACCGGGCGACGCTGCGAGAGGATGGGCTGGTTCGTGGTATCGACCAGCGGGCGCCAGTCGCGTCCCGCGCTGATGGCAAGGTTTGCGGCGATACGCGCGAAAAAGTCCCGTGTCTGCTCCGGGGTGCGCATGCCGGCACGCGCGGTCAGCACGTTGCCCCAGTATTCCGTCATCCCCTCGTACACCCACAGCAGATCGTCGCGCATGGGCACATTGAAGTTCGGCGTCCACAGGTCCGCCGGCCTGCGAAATTTTCCGTTCCAGGAGTGTGTATACTCATGCCCCAGCAGGTCCCGCTCCAGGATGCCGTTCGTCCAGTCGGTCAGGTAATTCGCATGCTGGCCATCCTCGCTCGACTGGTGGTGCTCCAGTCCGATTCCTCCGACCTTATCGCTGATCAGCAGCAGAAAATCGTAATGCTTGTAATGGTGCGAACCGTAGAGTTTGTCTGCCTCCATGGCAAGGTTCTTATGTTCGGCCAGCTCCTCCGGCGTCATCTTCAGGTCGTCCGCCGTATCGGCAAACAGGTCCAGATGGACGATGTCGGTCGAGGTCGGCGAGAGATCGACCCGCTTGCAGTAGAGACCGGCGTACAGCGGAGAATCCACCAGCGTGTTCAGCGGCGTGCGCTCAAACTTGATGGTGTCGCCCTGATCGGATGCGGTCTCCAGCGCAGTGGCGTACTTCCATCCGCTCGGCAGCTTCAGCGTGGCATCAAATGGAATGTCACGCGAAAAGTAACCTGCAGGGTACATCGTCACTTCGTTCCATTCCAGGTCCGCGATGGCATCGGAAATCTCGATGCGGCCCGCGCTCGGTTTGATCGGAGAAAGGTAATCGAAATCCAAGCCCACCGTCTTCGCGCCTGTTGTCAGCGGCACATGGATCGCATACATATTCACGCGGTCGCGCACCCACTGCACGCTCCTGCCATCGACCGTTGTCGCGATGCCTGCCAGGCTCGCAATCGGTCCCGAGGGCGCATGTTCGCCCGGAAGCCACTGCGGATACAGCAGCACCATCTCTTTGGCGCCCGGCTCCACCGGAATCTCCTCATGCACCTTCTCGACGCGATCCACAATGTTGGTCAGGTCGACC
>JAJYVR010000284.1 GCA_021791935.1 Acidobacteriota bacterium | reverse complement strand
GCGTAAAACTTCTTGGTCGGCCGCATCGTCCGCAGATACTTCGGGTGCGCCTTGCGCATCTCCACTTCCACCACAATCGTCTTTTGCATCTTGGTCGAAACCACTTCTCCGACCTTCTCGTTGCGGTGGGAAACTGCCGCAGCGCCCGCAATCGCTGCCGTTGTTGCCGCCGTGTCTTTCGTGGGTTCGCTCATTGCTTAACTGCCGCCCTTCTTTGCATTCGCCTTGCCGCGCTTGGCGGCCTTTACCTTGGTCTTGCCTGCCGACTTCGCCTTGCCGGCGATCTTCGACGTCCGCTTGGTGTTCCGCGTCGACGTCTTCCTGGGAGCCTTCTTCGACTTCGATCCCTTCGCCGCCGACTTTTTCGCCGTCTTTTTGGCCTTCCGCTTCGCGGCCGGTTCGGTTGCGCCCGCAGGGGCCGCAATGCCAAGCTCGCGCTGACGCTGCACCGTCTTGATGCGCGCAATGTCCTTTTTCAACTCGCGCAGCTTCTTCAGCCCCTCGTTCTGCCCCATCTTCATCTGGAAACGCAAGCGGAAAATCTGCTCCGCCGACTGGTGCGCCTGCAGCGCCAGTTCCTCTTTGTCCAGATTGACGATCTTGTCCATTTCCATGATTCAATCCTTCATCTTCGGATGTCTCCGCGGCCATCGGCCCCGGTCATCCTCGAAAAAAACTTCGAAAATTCGCTACGACTTCTGCGTCGTTGCCGCCACAGCATCGTGACGAGCGACAAACAGCGTCTTCATGGGCAGCTTGTGCGATGCCAGCCGCATCGCTTCCTGCGCTACTTCACGCGTGACGCCTTCCATCTCGAACAGGATCTTTCCCGGCTTCACCACCGCTACCCAATGGTCCAGCGGTCCCTTGCCGGAACCCATACGGACTTCCGCTGGCTTCTTGGTAATCGGCTTGTCCGGAAACAGGCGCAGCCAGATTTTGCCGCCGCGCTTGATGAAGCGCGTCATCGCCACACGGCTGGCCTCAATCTGCCGGTCCGTGATGTGCGCATGATCCAGCGTCTTCAATCCAAAATCCCCAAACGCAAGCTCAGAACCACGCCAGGCCTTGCCACGATTGCGGCCCTTCTGCTGCTTGCGGAACTTCACTTTCTTCGGCATCAACATAACGAGGTCCTCTTGAGCGTTCTGCTCGGACTACCACTTCAAAAAAATCGGCCCTAGAAAATGCTCGATCCAACCCGGGGCTCGCGCTTCTTCTGCTGATAGATATCGCCGCGATACACCCACGCTTTGACGCCAATAATTCCGTAGGTCGTCTTCGCTTCGGCAAAACCGTAGTCGATGTCCGCGCGCAGGGTATGCAACGGCAACCGTCCCTGCAGATACCACTCCGAACGTGCAATCTCCGCGCCGTTCAGCCGTCCGCCCACCCGCACCTTGATGCCGCGGCAGCCAAACCGCAGCGCCGAGTCCACCGACTTCCGCATGGCGCGACGGAAGCTGACCCGCTTCTCCAGTTGCAACGCGATGTTCTCCGCCACCAGTTGCGCATCCAGCTCCGGCTTGTTCACTTCAAGAATGTCGACGAAGACCTCCCGATTGGAACGTTTCTGCAGATCGGTCTTCAGCTTCTCAATCTCCGCGCCCTTGCGCCCGATGATGATGCCCGGACGCGCCGTGCGAATGATGATCCGCAGCTTGTTGCCTGGCCGCTCGATCTCGATCGAGCTGACACCGGCGGACTTCAGCTTCTCTTTCAGTTCGCGCCGCAGCAGCACATCCTCGACCAGCAGGCTGGCGTACCCCCGCTCGACGAACCAGCGCGACTTCCAAGGCTTGTTGATTCCCAGCCGAAACCCGTAAGGGTGGACTTTCTGACCCATGATTCAATCCTTCCGTTCGCTACTTCGCTGACTTCTTGACTGCCGTCTTCTTTTTTGCCGCTGCCGGTTTCGCTGCCGACTTGCTGGACCCCGACTTCTTCGCTGCCGCCTTCGTCGCCGGCTTCTTCTTGCCCTTGGCGGCGACCGCTTCGCGCTCTTCCCCGATCGTCTTCGCCAGCTGCGGCCGCTTCTTTTCCGCCACCGTAATCAAGACATTCGACATACGCCGTTGATATCGGAACGCGCGACCCATCGGCGCCGGACGGATCCGCTTCAGCCGAGGTCCCTCGTTGGCCACCGCCATCTTCACGTAAAGGTTGTCGACATCGATGTTCAGGCCGCGCTCTTCGCTCAGATAGTTGGCATTCTCCAACGCCGAGCGCAATACCTTCTCGACCAGCGGGGCCACCCGCTTCTTGGTGAAGGCCACCGTCTGCAACGCATCTTCGACGCGCCGGCCCTTGATCAGATCCAGCACCAGCTTCGCCTTTTGCGGCGAGACCCGCTGGAACTTCGCTTCCGCCCTGAATTCCTGTGCTTCGTATTGCATCGCGCGCTCTATGCCTTTCCCGCTGTTACCGCGGCTTGGTGGCCGTCTCGGCCTTGGCCGTGGAGTGGCCCTTGAATGTACGCGTGGCGGCAAACTCGCCCAGCTTGTGGCCCACCATGTTTTCCGTCACGTAGACCGGAATGAACTTGCGACCGTTGTGTACCGCAATCGTGTGCCCGACCATCTCAGGAAAAATCGTGGACCGGCGCGACCAGGTGCGTACCACCCTCTTGTCGTTCGCCTTGTTCATCGCCTCGATCTTCACGATCAAGTGAGTGTCGATGAAGGGCCCTTTCTTTGTCGAACGTGCCATCGTTTCTCCTTCGAGTTCCCTGTTCCCTGTACTTCCTACTTCTTCTTCGGCCGGCTGACAATCATTCCATCCGTCCGCTTGTTGTTCCGTGTCTTGTATCCGCGCGTCGGCTGTCCCCACGGCGTCACAGGATGACGGCCGCCGGAAGTCTTTCCTTCACCGCCGCCATGCGGGTGGTCCACCGGGTTCATCGAAACGCCGCGGTTGCTGGGCCGAATTCCCTTCCAGCGATTTCTGCCGGCCTTGCCGATCGAAATGTTTTCGTGGTCCGTGTTGCCGACCTGCCCGATCGTTGCCATGCAATCGACCAGCACCTTGCGCGTTTCACCGGAAGGCAGCTTCAACAGCGCATACTCGCCTTCCTTCGCCACCAACTGCGCCGAAGCTCCAGCCGAGCGGACCATCTGCGCGCCCTTGCCCGGCCGCAGTTCCACGTTGTGTACCGTGGTGCCCGCCGGAATGTTCTTCAGCGGCAACGCATTGCCCACCAGGATGTCCGCCTCTTCGCCGCTCATCACCGCCTGGCCCACCTGCAAGCCGATCGGCTGCAGAATGTAGCGCTTCTCGCCGTCCGCGTAATGGATCAACGCGATCCGCGCCGAACGGTTGGGATCGTATTCAATGGTGGC
>JAJYVR010000032.1 GCA_021791935.1 Acidobacteriota bacterium | reverse complement strand
GTTGCAGTTCTACACGGGCAAGCCGCCGATGCTGTTTGAAGTGGTCGTCAACCGAATCGGCAAGAATCAAGTTTCCGGCTATTTGTCAGCACCCAAAAACGCGCCCAAGTCCTTCATTCCATAGAGTGGATTTTCTTGAGGTGGAGTGGAAGCGGGCAATCCAGTCGCGCCTGTAGAAAGACCCGCGCATCTCCCTGAATGCGCATATTTTTCGGTAGGTCGGCGCGGCAGCTTTCATGCAATAAAATCACCCCCTATTGCAGCGGAAGCATCACGGAACGTCCGCGCTCAAAGCTGATGATGATGTGGGCGTCCTGGCGGTGGCTCCACTGGTTCTTCGTCCACGGATAGGCGAAAACCATCAGGCCTTCCGCTGAACCTCCCGGCGCAATCGTCGTGTGGCGCATCAACGGGGGCATATTCATGGACATCAAATTTGGAAAGCGCTGCATAAACCTGTCAATGTCCGCGGGCAACGCTGCCGAGCTTTGACTGCCGAACGCCTCGCCGCCGAGTTTCACATCGGACACAAGATCGAAGATGGTCAGCGGCTGCTTGCTAATATTGGCGACCCGTGCCTGCACCAGGATCACGGTCTCGTCCTGCTCCGGGAGAGTCCCTGGCATTCCCGGCCCTTGCGGCGACTCGCCGGAATCCACCTGCACCTGGTAGACAAACTGTCGCAGCAACGTGGCGGAGGCGTCCGGTTTCGATCTGCCGAAATGCGCGAACAGTGCCCACGCAATGGCCAGGCCGACCACAACGACGATCGCGGGAACGACAAGCGGGCGCCACGGTTCGGATGGCTCAATCTCATCCATCTCCAGCCCACCGACATTCGGCATCTGGGCGGAGGGGGGGAGAACCGACTCTTCTTGCGGCTTCTCCGGGACTGGGGACTCGGGGGTAATCATAGTTGCAAGCAGTTTACTCGGAATCAAGGGAAATCAGGAGACAAAGTTTTAGAGAATTCGTGGACGAAATTCCCGCAGCACGTCCTCGGCCGATCTGGTATTCAAAACATCTTCCGCCCGCAGGCCAGCTCGGCGCAGTTGACAGATGCCGTAGCGCATCTTTCCGAGGTGCGAGGTGTGGTGCGAATCCGTGTTTACGACGATCTTGCAGCCCAGCTCCTTGGCGCGACGCAAATTGCGATCGTTCAGGTCCAGGCGGTCGGGATAGGCATTGTGCTCGACGGCCACCCCCAACGCCGCACAGCGTCGCAGGACCGCGTCCAGGTCGAGCGCGTATGCCTCGCGGCGTAGCAGCAGGCGCCCGGTCGGATGCCCCAGGACACGCACGAAAGGGTTCTCGATGGCGCGCAGAATGCGTTCCGTCATCTGTGCGGACGGCTGACTGAAATAGGAATGCACGCTGGCCACCACGACATCCATCTGCGCCAGAACGTCGTCGGAAAGATCCAGCGCTCCGTCGACGAGGATATCGACTTCAATGCCGGGGAACACTCGAATCCGCCCTTCCATCTCGTGATTGACGGCGCGGATGCGCTCAACATGCTGCAGCGCGCGCGCATCATCCAAGCCATTCGTCATGGCAAGATTTTTCGAGTGGTCCGTGATCGCGATGTAGCCATAGCCGCGTGCCAGCGCCGCCTCCGCCATCTCGCGAATCGTGTTTTTTCCATCGGTCGCATTCGTGTGCATATGCAGGTCGCCGCGAATGTCAGACTGCTCGATCAGCACTGGAAGCCGATGTTCGGCGGCGGCCTCAATCTCTCCCAGGTCCTCGCGCAGTTCCGGCGGAATCCAGTCCAGACCGAGCGCCGCATAAATTTCTTCTTCTCTGCCGCTGGGAAGCGCGCTGCCGTCGTCCAATCGCGTCAATGCGTACTCGTTCAGGCTGTAGCCCATTTTCAGCGCGCGCTGCCGCAACGCCACATTGTGCAACTTGGAGCCGGTAAAGTATTGCAGGGCGGCGCCATAGCTTGTTTCCGGCAGCAGGCGCACATCCACCTGCAAGCCCTGCCGCAGGCGAAAACTCACTTTGTTCTGGCCCTTGCCAAGGATGTCGGCGATGGGCGGATAAGCAGCGACGTATTCCACCACCGCCGCGACTTTGTCCCCTTCGCAGGCCGGTCCGGTCACGAGAAAATCCAGATCGCCGACCGTTTCGCGGCCTCGTCGCAACGATCCCGCCGGCGTCACTCGGTCGATGCCAGGAAAATCGTCAAGATATTCCGTCAACTTCTCCGCCGCCAACTCGGCGTCATCCAGGTGGAACCGTCCAATGTTCTTGCGATGTTCCGCGATGCCCTGCAACAGTTTTTCGATCTGTTTGGGGCCGCATCGCGGCAGGTGATTCAGCCGGCCTTCCTTACACGCGGCTTCCAGTTCGTCGACACTCGAAATCTGGGCCGCATCCCAGAACAGCGCCACCGTCTTCGGACCCATGCCGGGCAGCCGCAACAACTCCAGCATTGATGGCTTGTACTTGGCCAGCAATTCCCGATGCAAACTCAGCGCGCCAGTCTGCTCCATCTCGACAATGTTCGCCGCCATTCCCTTGCCAATTCCGGGAAGGTCCAGCAATTTTTTCGGTTCCGCCGCCAGCGCGCCCACAGAAACCGTGCTCTGCTCCACCACTTCCGCTGCGCGCCGGTAGGAGCGAATGCGAAACGAGTCCGCCGCGCCGACTTCCAGCAGATCGGCCGTCTCAGAAAGGATTTGTGCAATCTGACGATTTTCCATGGCCACGCGAGAGTGCGCAATTCCGCTCCCTCGAAGGCATCATCGCACTCCGCGGGCAAAATGGAAACCCGGCGCTGCGGCCGGGTTGGGGAAAAGGCATGGGGTGCAATCGCGCACAAATAAACCAGCGGTGTCGCGCGTCTCGATCGATAAGGAGACGCAGAAGAACACACGAAATCGATCGCTTGCCAAGGCCCGTCAATTTGAGGGGACTCTTCGCGGGTACCTCTATTGACTTTGCAGGGCGCCTTCCGACCGCAGCACCTGGTCGGCCTGCGGCCCTTTCTCTCCCTGGACGATATCGAACTCGACCGGGTCGCCTTCCTTCAGGCTCTTGTACCCTTCGGTTTGAATCGCCGTGTAATGCACGAACACATCGGGGCCATCGTCGCGCCCAATGAATCCGAACCCTTTTGCATTGTTGAACCACTTCACTATGCCTTTATGGTGAGACACGGAATACGCACCTCTTAATCTACAGATCGGAAACCGCAAGGGGATCCTGCCGATATAGACGCAGGTTGGAAGGAATTGTTATGCAGAGAATTTGAAAATAATGAGTCGCAGCCAGAAGAAATGGTGAAACGCCTATCGATAGAAACACGTTCCTTTAGATATCCATGAATCGCCGCCGCACAAAGTAAGAGCGGAGATGCTCTACGATAATCCGTTGCCAGATGAATCGTTCTACAAAATTCCGGCGGAGCGGCGGCGCACATACATCAGAATGGCGATGATGGATTTGGCGTCGATGATTTTTCCGCTTTCGACCCACTCCAGCGCCTGCGAAAGCGGAATCTGCCGGTGCTGAATGTATTCATCCTCATCCGGCGCGGATTGTCCGCAGCTCAATCCCTCTGCCAGGTAGACCTGCATCCACTCGCCCAGAAATCCAGGGCTTACGTAGAACCGCGCGATCTTGGTCCAGCGTTTGGCGATGTAACCGGTCTCTTCCAGCAACTCGCGTTTCGCGCCGGGCAACGGCGCTTCCCCCGGCTCTTTGCGCCCAGCCGGAATCTCCCACATATATTGTCCGGCGGCATGGCGATACTGGCGCTCGACAACAATCAGCGGATCGGCTGGATTGCGGGTATCGTCCACGGCCAGAATGACCACGGAACCGGAGTGGCGGATGACATCCCGCCGTGCCGTGTCTCCCTCGGGCTCTCGCACATAATCCGTGTACACATCGAATAGTGGCCCATGATAGGCAAGCTTGGATGAAATCAGCGCAACTTTGGCGCTCCCGTTTCCGTTAAGTGCGGAACGGATAGAAACGGATTTGGATACGACAGGTTTTGCTGTGGCAAGAGCGGCTTGCTCGCGGGTCGCAAGCTTCTTGTCGGAGATTGGATGTTTGTGGGTTTTACTTTTTGCTTTTCCACGCTGTTCTTTCCCTGCTATCTTCAACGGTGTTTTCTGCCCAGTTCGCATCCAGTTCCTTTCGGGGTGTTCGTCTCGGTCGGAATCTCTTCAAACAGTATCGGCGGAACATCCGTTCCACATGAGACCATAAATCAAATTTGCCCGCATGACAAAATAGTTGAGGAAATCGGGCCAGTTTTCTATCGCGTGGCAGGATTGGCTTCCTGGCGGTCGATCTCGCCAAAGGTCATATTCATCGCTGGGTGGCCGGTCGCGCCCTTCCAGTCTTGAAATAGCTGCCCGTAGCTCGCCTTCAAATAGCTCGCCGCAGAGACCCCAAGTTTCGCCGCGATTCGGTCAATCCATTCAGGCTCGCCTTCCAGTTCGGCGAAATCTCCAATCGGAGTCACGTCCACGACGACATGGCCTTCGTTGTCCGCCCATTCGGTCCGAAGTTTTTCATAGACAAAGATCGGGGCATACCCAAGCCGCTCAAAAATGGCAGCCAGCGTCCGTCCGTCCTCAATCTCGGTTTCCGTTTCCGCGCGTACCTTATGATGCGCGCTTGCGGCGGAGTTTTCCGTCGGCGCTTTGTGGGTTAGGGTCCAGCGGTCGCCATATTGACGAATGCGCAGCAGTTCCCCGCGCTGCCGCAACAGTCCGTCGGGCGTGTCGAACAGCACGTTGCGCTCCATGGTCTCCGTGGTCAGCAGATGAAACCCCAGCGTGGGCAACTGCATGGCAAAGGCAAGCCGGTCCGTCAGTCGGACTTTAATTTCTGTTTCCATCTTGCCTGGCGCAATTTGCCCGGTCATGCCACTAGTTTCGCAGATGTGGTCCCCTCAGTGGAAACCGGAAGAATCCCGGCAGACAGATACGGATTAGGATGAAGGACGGATGGCTTGCATTGCGCAAGAGGCATCCGCGCACCCAGATGGCCGCAAAACATACAGCCCGGCTGGCGATCTCCGTCGATTGCATCTCGTCCGCAGCGGCGCAAAGCGCTCTGGCCCAAGCTGCCGAGGCGATTCGCTCCGGCGGTACGGTGGCGTTTCCCACCGAGACAGTGTACGGCCTGGGAGCGAACGCGCTCGACGCTGCCGCGGTGAAAGGCATTTTTCTCGCCAAGCAGCGGCCCGCCTGGGATCCCATGATTGTCCACATCGCCGACCGCGCTATGTTAGTTCAAGTTGCCGTTCGCTTTCCCGGAAACGCGCAACAAAAAATCGATGCGCTTATGGATCAATTCTGGCCGGGCCCGTTGACGCTCCTGTTGCCCAAGCAGCCGGCAGTGCCGTCCATTGTCACCGCCGGCCGCGAACTCGTCGGCGTCCGCATGCCCGCTCATCCGGTGGCGCTTGCATTGATTGCTAAGGCGAGGGTACCCATCGCCGCCCCCAGCGCCAATCGGTTCGGCCACACCAGCCCCACCACCGCGCAGCACGTGCTGGAGGACCTGGACGGTCGGATTGACATCGTGCTCGATACCGGGCCAGCCTGGTGCGGCGTTGAGTCGACCGTGATTGAGGTTCGCGATCACGAGACGATTCTCTATCGTCCCGGCGCCATCCCTGCGGAGGAGATTGAATCCATCGCCGGTCCGGTCATTCTCTATCGAACGGCAACATCCAGTGTCACGCCGCCACAGCCGCCGGAATCCTTGCCATCCCCCGGTGTCGACATGCGCCACTACGCACCGAACGCGTGCGTGATTCCGCTTGAAATGAATGGAAACACGGGAACGGATGGGCAAGCGAGATGGCTGCGGGCGGTGCAGGAACAATCCCAAGGCGCGCGGAAAATCGGCATCCTGCTGCCTGCGAACTGGCCGTTACCGGAGGGATTTGCAGGCATCCATTTTGCCTGGGGCAGATGGGAAGACGATCGGGAACTGGCGCAGCGGCTCTTTGCCGGTCTACGAACGCTGGATGCCATGGGAGCGGAGGTCATTCTGTGCCCGTTGCCGCCCGACTCCGGCATGGGTGCGGCCATTCGAGATCGTCTGCTGAAGGCCGCCCGCAAAGAATAGGGCGCCTGTGAGCACTGCTCCTACGACATGGTCTGGGGCAGGTTTTCGCCGGCTTTGTAGATGTAGCGGATGCTGTTTTTATAGACCAGCACACGGGAGCGGGCGCCATTTCGCAAGCCGCCGCGGCCCACATTCCGCAATTTAATGGCATAACGGTCATACCATTCGATCGAGCCTTCCAGCTCCTCGCCGTTCTCCAACATCACGATCATCCGGGTCTGCGCCTGGATCTGCTTCTGGAAGTAGAAAACTTCGGCATGGGAGCTGTCCTCGACTGCGCCGTCTGCCATGGCGCGGGAGGTCAACGCGGAACCATGGCCGAAAATTGCCGGCTGACGCGCGGCAACCGAGCGCAAGGGGAGGCTGGGACGGATGAGACGCCGCTGCCCGGAAAAGTCGCTGTCCGGCGTCGCCGGCGCGGGGGGCGCAACCGCCATGGCGGCGTGCTCGACAGGTTTGGGCTTGGGCAAGGGCATGGGTTCCGTCCGCGTGGATCGCAAAGTCAAGCCTTTCCGTATCCGGCAACCCGGATGAAGGGCATATTTAAAACAACTTGATTCTGCTGAATGAATACGATGCTAGACGAAGACCGAACGTTTTCCAACTGGAGTTTTCTTTTGTTTTGCGGACCGACAGGATCGAGGCACTACCGTTGTTGCAGTCCAGCCGTCAGAGCGTCCAAAGAGAGGGAGCGCAGCAGGTTGCGCCGCATGCCCGATTCCACGTCGGCGATCCGCCGCACCGCCCGATCAATCCAGTCGAAAGAGACACTTTCGGCCAGACGGCGAAGTTCCGGCAAAATGTCGATGTTGCGCGCCATTTCCGGCTCCCCGGCCTGCAGCAACATCATGTCTTCCAGCAGCAAGTACAGGCTACGCAGCAGATCCTGGGTCTTCTGCTGGCCTTCAGCCCCGGCGCGATAAGTTTCGGTCATGTGAAACAGCGCCGAGTGGTCCGGTTCAGCCGTCGCCGTTCGCAACAGCAGCAGGGCGTCCTTGCGGCTGGCAAGGTACGTGTCGGCATCGAACGAGACTGCCCGCCCAACCGCTCCTTCCGCCAGGCGCGCCACCAGGGTGCGTCGAGCCGAAGGCCATTCCGGATGACGCTGGGCAATAATCTTTTCCAGCGTCTCCATTGGCACGGCGTGCAGACGCATCTGGCTGCATCGGGAGCGGATGGTCGGCAGTTGGTCCGATGGATTCTCCGCCAGCAGCAACAGGTGCGCATATTCCGGCGGCTCCTCCAGCACTTTTAGCAAGGAATTGGCAGCTTCGCTCATGAACTTTGCGGTTGGGAAGATGTAGATTTTGCCTTTGCCTTCTGCCGGGGCCCGTTGCACGTTGTGGATCAGGGAGCGGACTTGTCCCACCTTCACCAGCATCTGCGGCGGGTCGGGTGGCACCACCAGGACATCGGGATGGATCTGGATCAGAATGCGGGTGTCTTTGCGGTCGGCATCGCGCAGGTCTTCGCGCGCCTCAACGGCCTCCGCGACGCGTGCATCCAGGTCGAGTGCGGCGGCAATCCGGGTGCAGTTGTGGCAGAGGTCGCAGGCGTCTGGCAGTCCGCTGAAGGTCTGCGGATCAAGGCAGTTCAGTGTTTGCGCCAGCGCAATCGCCAGCGAATATTTGCCCGCGCCACGCGGCCCGGACAGCAAAATGGCATGAGGCAGCCGTCCCGACGCGGCGGATTCCTGCAGTTGCCGCGCCGTCGCTTCATTGCCGAGAAAGCTGCGGAAGTTCACATTTCGAGCCTAGCAGAATTGGCGCCATGTTCCTCAGCGGTCATTTGCATGGGGTATTTCGGGCGCAAAGTGATTTTGGGTTGCACGTCGACCTCCTGACCGGGGACCATGTGGAATCTCCATCGCTGCGCCAGCGTCGCCAAAATAAGCACGCCTTCCATCCACGCGAAGGCCTCGCAGATGCACTGGCGCGAACCGCCGCCAAAGGGGAAATATGCAAACCGCGGCCGCACCGCTTTCTGCTCCGGCGTGAAGCGCTCCGGATCGAAGCGCAACGGCTCCGGGTAAAATTCCTCGCTGCGTTGCAGGATGTATTGGCTGAAGAAAAAATAGGTTCCCGCAGGCAGGCGATAGGGTCCCAGCTCGACGACCTGCGTGGATTGCCGCCCCATCGCCCACGCCGGCGGATACAGCCGCATCGATTCTGCAAATACCATCTCGGTGTATCGCAGGCGCGGAATGTCTTCCAGCGTCGGCAGCCTGCCTTGCAGCGCGTCGTCAATCTCGCGTTGCATTCGTTCCGCTGCCGCCGGATTTTCCGACAGCAAATACCACGTCCAGGTCAGCGCATTCGCGACCGTTTCATATCCGGCAAGAAAAATCGTGATCGCTTCATCGCGAAGTTGCCGATCGCTCATCCCTGTCTGCGGCGCGGGGTCTTTGCGGCCCGCGTCGGGGGTCGCTTCGCCCTCATCTCGCGCCGCCATCAACATGGAGAGCAGATCGCCGCGGTCTTCATTCGAGGCGCGACGTTCCGCGATCATGCGATAGACCTGAGCATCCAGCCGTGCTCGCGCCTTGCGAAATCGAATCAGGCCGGGGACGGGCCAGCGCAGATAGCTCTCCGCCCTGGGCAACGCGACCAAATAATTGTAGAGGCGCATGATCACGTTCACCTCATCGTTGATCTCGCGAATGGCCGCCGTCACGTCGGTGGCGAACAGCGTGCGAGCAACTATTTCCAGCGTCAACTCCATCATGGCGGCGGACATGTCGAAGGTCTGCCCAGGCTGCCAGCCTGCGCGCATGGCTGCGGCGCGTTCCACCATCATCCCCGCGTAGGCCTGGATGCGCTGGCGATGAAACGCCGGCGCGGCAATGCGGCGTTGTCGCATGTGGAATTCGCCCTCGCTGGTGATCAATCCTTCGCCCAGCAGTATCTTCATGCGGTTCTGCGTGCGCTCTTTGATGAAGGAGGAAGCCTGCGTGACAAGAATCTCGCGAATCAAGTCTGGATCGTTGATGAACACGATGTTGCTGCCGCCCAGCTTGTAATGGGAAACGGGGCCGAAAGTTTTCGCCAAGTGTTCAAACAGCAGGATAGGATTTCCCGGCCGAAAAAATCGCCGGAACAAATAGAGCGGCAAGTTGCGCTGCAAGCCCGGAGGAAAACGAAATGGCATCGACTCGCGTTCGGGATCGTTCCGTGCCGAAATCGCAGATGGGGATGGGCTGCCCATGAGGGAAAGTGGAAGCAGAGCACGCTTGCAGGTTCAATCTGGCGAGGTGGCGACGCGTTCCAGTCGTTCCTCGACAATTTCCACGATACGCTTTTCGATCGCATCGACCGACGCATCTTCCTCGATTGCGACCACACGCAAACGTTCGCGCGCCGCAATTTCCTGATACTTCAAAAACACGCGCTCGTAGAAGGCGCGGCCCTCGGCTTCAAATCGATTTTCATCCGTTCCCTGCGCCATCTGCCGGCCGTTCCGCCTGCGCGCCCGCGCCAGGGAAGTTTCGAGGCTCGGCAGCAGCAGGATCGTCAGGTCGGGCCACAGATCGTCGCAAACGGCACGATGCAATGCAAGCACTGGCTCGCTACCGAGATTGCGCCCACCACCCTGGTAGGCTTCCGTCGAGTCGGTGAATCGATCGCACAAGACAATCTTTCCTTCCGCCAACGCCGGCTGAATAATCTCGTGGATCGACTGCGCGCGGTCGGCAAACATCAGCGCCATCTCCGCCAGCGGAGCAACGTTCTGCGTCGCGGAATGCAGCAGCACCGCGCGAATCTGGTCGCCCAGTTCCGTACCACCCGGCTGGCGAGTGGTCGTCACAGCTCGACCCTGCGCCTGCAAGGTGCGGGCCAACAGACGAAGCTGGGTGGATTTGCCTGAGCCGTCCAACCCTTCGAAGGTGATAAAAAAACCGCGCGGCATGGCGGGAGTGTACCACTGCATCCGATGTGGATGCGGGGAAGCTGTCTGCCATCGATCGTATCTGAGAGAATCGTCCCATGGCCCTGCAATTCACCGCTTCCTATCTCGAAGATTCAATCCATCTGCTGCGCTACTACAAGAAACTTGCGGAGCGCGCCATCTCGCAAGCGACAGAGCCGCAGCTGTACCAACTTCTTGATGAGGATGCGAACTCCATCGCCATTGTCATGCAGCATATGGCGGGCAACATGAAGTCCCGCTGGACGAACTTTCTGTCGGAGGACGGCGAAAAACCGTGGCGCAATCGCGACAGCGAATTCGAGCAGCCGCCCGCCACCAGAGTGGCCCTGATGCAGCTTTGGGAAGAGGGCTGGGACTGCGTATTCCAAGCGTTCGACTCCTTGAGCGACGCAGACTTGAGCCGCTCCGTGCTCATTCGCGGCGAGGCCCATTCCGTCATGCAGGCCATCAACCGGCAGGTCGCGCATTACTCCTACCATTGCGGCCAGATTGTTCTGCTGGCCAAACATTTCCAGCACACCCAATGGACTTCGCTCACCGTCCCGAAAGGAAAGTCCGCGGCGTTCAACGCAAAGGTGCTCGCGCGCGAAGCCAGCCAGAGGTAGCCGCATTTCTGCCTTGTCTGTGCGCACTGCATTACACTGTTGCTTCGTCCGCACGGTGTAAATCTCAGGAGTTCTATGCGCCTAAACATTTCTATCGCCTTGGCGTCCTTTGCCCTGGTTGCGGCATTTCCACACAGCAGCGTCGCACAAGCCGCTGCCGCAGCCCAACCCAGCCAGTCCAGTTCGGCGACGCCCATCACCATTACCGTGGACGCCACCGATGCGCCACGCAAAATGCTGCACGCGGACCTTGCAATCCCGGTCCAGCCCGGCGATTTGACCCTGGTGTACGCGAAGTGGATTCCAGGCGAGCACGAAGCGTCCGGTCCCATTGGCGACCTGACCGGCATCGTCATCCAGGCCAACGGCCAGACACTTCCCTGGGTGCGCGACAGTATCAACATGTTTGAGTTCCACGTGCATGTGCCCCAGGGTGTGACGGAATTGCATGTGCACGACGACTTTCTGGCGACTGCCGGGCCCGTTGGCTTTTCTGCTGGCGCTTCCACCAGCGAAAATCTCGCGATGATCAGTTGGAATGAGGTGATGCTGTGGCCGCAGGTGGCCTCCGCGAAGGATGTGCTGGTGACGCCTAGCTTGACGCTGCCGGAAGGTTGGAAGTTTGCCACCGCGCTGGCAACCACCGGCACAGAAGGTACGACCACCCACTTCGCCACAGTCCCGTTGAATGAACTTGTGGACTCACCGGTGTTGTCAGGCCGCTACTTTAAAGAAATTCCCTTAGCGCCGGAGATTTCTCCCAAGCATTACCTCGATCTCGCCGCCGACGGCCCGGAGGACCTGGAAGTTCCCGCGCAAATGCTGGCGGGATTCAACGATCTGGTGCGCCAAGCCAGCGCGCTCTATCAGTCGCATCATTACGGCAGCTATCGCTTTTTAATGACGCTCAGCGATCAGGTCGCGCACTTCGGACTGGAACATCATCAGTCGAACGACGACCGCGTGCCGGAGAAGACCTTCCTCGATCCCAATCTGGACGTGCTGGAGGCTGGCTTGCTGCCGCATGAATTTACCCACTCCTGGAATGGAAAATATCGGCGTCCTGAAGGATTGTTGTCGCCGGATTTCCAGTCGCCGATGAAGGGCAATCTGTTGTGGGTGTATGAAGGCCTGACGGAATATCTTGGCGACGTGCTGACGGCGCGCAGCGGTCTGTGGACGGACGATCAATATCGCGAAGCGTTGGCGAATTCGGCTGCCAATCTCGACAATCGACCTGGCCGCACCTGGCGAGATCTGCAGGACACGGCCACAGCCGCGCAAATTTTGTATGAAACCAGCGGTCAGTGGGGCAACTGGCGTCGCAGTGTCGACTATTATCCTGAAGGCGAACTGCTCTGGCTCCAGGTGGACACCATCCTTCGCCAGCAAAGCCATGGCAAGAAATCGCTGAACGACTTCTGCGTGCGCTTCCTCGGCCTCGACGGCGATACGGGTCCGATCACCGTGCCCTACACGTTTGAGGATGTCGTAAGCAATCTCAACGCCGTCGAGCCCTACGATTGGGCAGGATTTCTGACGGAGAAACTGACGACCAAAGAGAATCACGCGCCGTTGGGAGGAATTGAAAACGGCGGCTATCGCCTGACGTATTCGGACACGCCCAACTCGATGGCAGAATCCATGGAGACGCTGCGAGGCGTCGATGCCTGGTATTCGCTCGGGCTGCATGTCTCTCATCAGGGCGTGCTGCGCGATGTGCTGTTCGATTCGCCGGCCTACAAGGCGGGCTTAGGTCCGGGAATGAAAATTGTCGCGGTCAACGGACGCGCCTACACCGATGCATTGATGCACGACGCCATTCGCAATTCCAAAACCGCGCAGGCGCCGATGGAATTGATCGTCGAGAACACGGCGTACTTCCGCGACGTCAAGATCGACTATCACGGCGGCGAACGCTATCCGCATTTGCAGCGCGTCGACTCCAGACCCGACATGCTGGATCAAATCTTGCAGCCGCTGCCGATGCAAGCGAAGAGGTAAAGATGATTTCCAGATTGGCAAAGACGCTGCTGCCCTTCCACGGTGGCGGCGTTTTTGCCGCATGCTGCAAGGGAATTCACGAGGACACCAAAATGCCGGTCCGAATCCATCTCAGCCGCAGCATAACGCTGGCGGCGATGCTGCGCGGCGTGGCCAATCTGCGCGGCATCTGCCCGTGGGTACTGGTAGATTTCCGCTCCCCATTGCGCGAACTTCCCGGCATTCAGGATTTCTACAATCGCAAAGGACTCATCTCCGACCAGGGCCAGAAAAAAGAAGCGTATTTCCTGATGCAAAAGGCTTATCTACAGCGGACCATTGGTAACGCACAGTGACTTATCTGGGCGGGGTTTGCTGGAAAAGCCGCTCCATTCCGTCGGCCTGACGCAAGTTATACTACCTGTGTAGGCGATGAAGAGAGTCGACGCACGTCGATTTTTCATTTCTCAGCGTTCCTCAAATGTGGAAATGGAGAAGGACCATGGAACGCTCGATGACAGGAATCTGGGCCGGATGTACATCGCTGGCCCTCGCATTGGCAACAGTAGGCAGCCTAGGGTGCGGCAGCGGTTCTGGCACCGGCACCGGCACGCCGCCAGTAACGCCTCCGGCTTCATCGACGGCTGTGCTGGTGAATATGGGAGATACTCCTTCCGATTCAGTCCTGGAATGCGCGGTCACCATCAGCGACATGAGCTTCACCAACACATCCGGTACCAGCGTGTCTGTTATCCCTGCCTGGAATTCACCTGTGAACGTGTTCGTGGCGGTCACCATGGAGTTGGCGCACCTGCGGGGGACGGTGGCCCCACTGGTCTTGCAGTCCATGCCGCAGGGAACATACAACTCGGTGTCCATCACCGTCTCCTCGGCAACCGTCACCTACATGACCCCGTCGTCTCAAAATCCCCAACAGCAGGTCTTCAACTCGCCCGTCACGGTCAACATTCCTTTGAACACGCCGCTCACGGTGGGAAGTAACGCCATGGTCTTGAACCTGGACCTGAACCTTGCGGCTTCCGTAGGCATGTCTGGCGGGGCCGTCACTTTTACGCCGACCTTTAACACTTCCGTAGATATTGCTTCCGGCAATGCAAATGCCACGCCGGAGCAAGGCGGGGTGATGGGAATGGTTGGCATTGTCGCTGGGACATCCGGCAGCAGCTTTACGATGGGGTTAGGGAATATCACGACTGGCAGTGGTACAACGTTCAGTGGGATGAATGGGCAGAACATGACCGGCATGGGCATGATGAGCGGCGGCCAGATTTTGACAGTGAACGCGACGTTGCAACCCAATGGGACCTGGGATGCAAGCTCGGTCACAGACATGATGGCATCGGGAGGGGTAATGCCCGTGGGCATCATCACAGCGACCACCGGCACGCCTGCGACACAAGCGACCATCTTCCTGGACGGTGGTATTGGCGCAGGCATGATGAGCAACTTCCAGGCCAATGGAATCACGGTCAGTCTTGGCGGCAGCACCACCTACGCAATTGACGACGCGGGAGTTTCGTTGTCAGGAGCGCCATTCCCTGTGATCTTCGATGCCTCACACATGGCCGTGGGCCAAAACTGCTCCATGTCCGGCAGCGGGTCGATACAGCCTCCCCCCTACACCCACATACCTAGCAGCTACATGGACATGGGCGGAATGAGTGCTTCTGGCGTCGTGCTGGAGCCGCAGGGCCTCAGCGGGACCGTGGCCAGCGCCTCCGGCAGCGGCTTCACCCTTAGCCTGCCAACGGATTCGGCCTTTACCCTATTGACGGGAGCAACCAGCGTCACCGTATACCAGACTTCGCAAACGCAACTCAATGGACTGACTTCCATTACCAACAGCCAGAATGTCGAGGTCTACGGCTACTTGTTCTTCAACGCCGGAAGCTACAACTTTGTCGCCATGCAGATTACGGGAATGTAGTGCGAACCGTGCCTGCGCGTAAGCGCGACGAAATGTAACGCAAGCGGCGAAATCCAACGCGCAGATTACTACAGCGCTCCGGCGACAACGGTAGCCTGCACTTCCACATGCCCGCGAAATTCATGTCGCGTCAGGCGGTAGGCAATGTCCATTGTGTCGCCTACTACCGGTGGCCGGTCCAGCGCGGTATCGATGGAAAACCAGATTGCCTCCAGCGTCAGGTTGTCGCGTTCCAAACGCAGGCGTCCATGGCGGCCGTTCGTCAGCGCGCGATAGGTCGCCACACGAAATCTCCCCGAATAAAGCGGCGCTTCGAACCCGCGGCCAAACGGACCCATCGCCTCCAGTGTCTGAATGCTTTTTAAATCGTGTGCATTCGCATCCAACTCGCCGTCCGTCCACAGAGTTGGACCCGTCGCCACGGCTCCCCCGGTTTGCTCTGCGACTGCGAACGTGAATGCCTGCCGAAACCGTTCCATGTCGACCACACGGATCGTTGCGCCGGCCGCCGCCTGGTGACCGCCGTACGCTACCAACAAATCCGGATAGAAACTCGCGATTTCCTTCAGCGCGCGTTGCACATCGATCCCAGCTACAGAACGGAACGATCCGTTGGCGAGTCCCGCGCCATTGCTGGAGTCCGATTCCGTCGCCAAGGCCGGTGCTGTCGCTCGCGCACCTTGACCCTGCGGCGCAAAGATCGCGCAGGGTTTTCCAAATGCTTCCACCACGCGGCTGGCCGTAATCCCATGCACTCCGGAATGGCCGTCCTCCAGGAACAGAACGATGGCCGCTTCCGAAACCCGCGCCGCTTGCGGAAACGCTTGCGCCCGCAATCTGCGCTCGATCGATTGCCGCTCAGAATTCTCGCGTTTCAGTTGGCTCCAGCAGGCTGCGGCGTCCGCGTCCGTTTTTGCGATCAGGAAACGAAAGCCCACTTCCGCCCAATCCAGCCGACCAGAGGCTGCAATGGCGGGCACCAGGCGAAACGCGATGGTCTCGGCATCGATCTCTCCCTCAACCTCAGTCGCAAAAACTTTCCAGCATGGCCGGCATCCGGAGCGGACCTGCTGCATGCCACGACGCAGAAACGCGCGATTGGTCAGGCTCGCGCCCGGAGATAAAGAGACGCAGTCCGCGATGGTTGCCACCGCAACAAAATCCAGCAGGCTGGCGAGTGACGGCAGTTCCGCGAAGACGCCCTGCTCCAGCAACGCGCTGCGCACCTTCGCCATCACCAGGAACGCAACTCCCGCGCCGCACACATGCTTGTCGTACTCCGAATCCAGCCGCGACGGATTCACCACCGCATACGCGGAGCGCGGCGGCCCTTCCGGCGGAATCACATGATGATCGGTCACCACAACGTCAATTCTCCTGGCGGCCAGCGTGGCAATGCGCGGCTCGTCGCTGCTGCCTTTGTCGGCGGAGATGACCAGTTGCGCGTCGAAGGCCTCGATGCGCGCAACCACGCCATCGCCAATGCCGTAGCCTTCGGTCAGCCGATGGCTGGTGATGACGCAGATCCGGTCGGGTGTAACTCCAAAGCATTCGACCATCGCGGTCCATAAGGCAGCCGCCGAGGCGGTACCGTCCATATCGTGATCGCACGCCAGCGCAATGCGCTCGCCCAGCACAATGGCGCGCACGATGCGTTCCACGGCGCGATCCATCGACGGAATCGCACCGGGATCGACGATGTCGGAAAGTTTTGCGGCGGTCAGCGATTCCCAGTCGATGAAGCGGTCCAGACGCCTGGCCAGGAAATTTGCGATGGCGGGAGAGATGCCGGCATCCAGATACGCATCGCGAACAACCGCATTGCACGGTCGCTCAAGAAGGATTTTTCGAGGCAGTTTCCATGGCGAAGAGTCGTCCTCTGCGGAAACAACCTCTGCCAGTGGCTCGCTGCGGCTAGGTTCGGCAATACAAGCCTCGACGGTCGAGGCTGCGCGGTCATCGCTCACTCGTCTTCCTCGTCGTCTTCATCCAGCGCATCTTCAATCAGTTCCTGCAGGCCGTCGATGGTGTTCACCATCGCTCGATATTCGCGATACCATTCCGTCTGGGTCTCATGCACAAACAGAATCCCCTCGTGAGCGAACGCCAGCTCAATGTGGCCGACCTTGCCGATTTCAAGGAACATTCGATTCAGTTTGTCCATTTCCGGGCCGGACGCTTCTGGGCTGGAAATGTCCTGGAGTTCGCTGGCCAGCAGCTCCAGCGTGGTCCGGTCGACGGAATCCTCGCCAATGCAGACCAGCGGCGCGCCGGCGGTCTTCGCCATTTCCACAAAGTCCTTCCAGCTCTCCTTGGCGCTCTGGGCAGCGTCGTCGGCTGTTTCCTGGTCGTGCCACCACACACGCGGAGTGTCCTCCGGGATCAGTGCGGGAAAATGGCGCATGCCATGCCCTTCGATAAACGCGATCATGTCGTCTTTCAACGAAGTCAGGTTGTTGGAATCCATCCTTTCCATCCTAGAGCAGCGGACGCTTTATGATGAAAGGTAACGGCAGGATTTTTTGGGGGAGCGGTCTTCTTGGCAAAGTATCGGCGGCACATGTTTGTATGCACCAACCAGCGCGAACCCGGCAGCGCGCGTCCCAGTTGCAACGCCGATGGCACATCGCAATTGCACGCTCAGTTGAAGCAGGCTGTCGACGCCGCCGGCCTGAAGGGGACGGTTCGCGTCAACAAGGCCGGTTGCCTGGACCAGTGTGAACATGGGCCGAACGTTGTGGTCTATCCCGAAGCGGTCTGGTATGGGCACGTCAGTACAGCGGATGTGGCTGAAATTGTTGCATCGCATCTGGTGGCCGGCCGTCCGGTGGAAAGACTGGCGCTGCCCGATGCCTGTATCCACACGGAAGCCTGCGAACACCGGCCTGCGAAGACCTGAAACCCGTGCGGCTGAAATCTGGGGCCGCTGGCTGTGCTATATTCCGAGGGGAACAATGAATTTCTCAAGAGATTATGTTGGATACTTAGGCCGGCGCACGATCAAGCATCTGATCGATGTCAAGATGATCCAGACCGAGAAAGTCGAGGTCTTGAATACCCGCGTGCAGGCTGCCCTGATCGACGAGTTGATGCTGGAAGACCGCATCAACGACGAAGTTCGCCTGATCCTGGAAGCCTATCAGGAAGAAATGCGCCGCACCGGCGCCAGCTACCAGGAAATGTTCAAGAAAATCAAGCAGGAACTCGCCCGCAAATACAAGGCGGTGCTATGAGAGTTTCCCACGACAAGCTCAACAAGCTGGCGCACGTCATTGCCGACACGCTGGCCGAAACCGACGAGTGCGAGTTCCACGAAGACCGCAACACCATCCGTCAGGAATCGCGCAAAATGCTGGAAAAGCTATTTGCCGAGGAGCTGAAGATCGATCAGGCGGCGCGCCTCAAGGTGTCCTCTCACAAGAAAAACATCCCCGAAGGCAGCCAGGAATGGGAAATCCTCTACCGCAAATATTACCAGGAAGAAGTGAAGAAACTCGGGCTATAATCTTCCTTAAGATGGGCGCCGTGGTCAACCTGCCACCTCGGCTCAAATCGCCGTTCAGGCGCGTAATTGTAAATCAGCCCTTGCTGTTTTCCGAAGTCGAAGATTCATATAGACGCTTATCTACAAACAAGCGCCAGCAAAACACCTACCTCTCACGTCTCAACGCATTCACGAAGGATCTGCTGATAGATCGACCGTTCACCCTTATTGTACTCAACGTCTTAAATAATTGCGCATAATATAGGCAAGATGATGTTGCCGCGAAGCCACTGCTTGAATTGCCATTCGATGCTATCGATGACCCCATCCAGCTTCGGGAAGTACCGGTTGCGCACACATTGCCTCCGGGTGAGCTTCCAAATCCGCTTGATCGGGTTCAGGTCCGGAGAGTAGGGCGGAAGATAGTCGAGAGCGAATTTGTCCTGATGTTTCTCCCGCCAGCTTCGATGCATCTTGGCATGATGACAACCGGCATTGTCGGTAATCGCGACCACCCGTCGCGTCCCATTGGCGCTGACGCGATAGAGAGCTTTCAGGAAGGCGAAGAAAGTTGCGCCGTTGAACTTGTCCGTC
>JAJYVR010000283.1:2580-3363 GCA_021791935.1 Acidobacteriota bacterium | reverse complement strand
GAGACTGCTGGCTGGGATGCGAGCTGTGGCGGCAACTGGGCCTGGAACAGTTCTGGCAGCAGCGACTGGAGGAGAAGGTCCGGCGCGAGACCGTGGACTGGGAGAAGGCAGGGCAATCGCATTTCAAAATAGCTCCAGAAGCCTGTAGAGGAAGTCATCGTCCCATCCGGCACGTTTGAACTTTCCGCGCAAGGAGCCTTTGGATCCCTCTGCTTGCATGGCGTTGATAACCATGTGGCGCAGCACGGCCAGATTGTGCGGCCCGTGCCCCATGCGCGTCCTGTCCTGGTCCTCGTTCATGACCACATCCAGCCGCCAGTGCAGGCTGTTTTCGATTCCCCAGTGCTGTCGAACCACTTGGTTGAGCCGCTCCGGCGACAGGACTCGACTGAGCAGGCAGTAGGCAGTTTCGGTCGTGGTTTTGTCCGCCGTCTCGCGTGTCCGAACCACTTTGCCGATGGCCTTCAGGCCCGGCCATTGGTGCTGTTTCTGCAACCAGTCGATCTCGGTGGACACCATCGCCGTGCGCGTCTCGATGCGTCCGTGATCGGCCTCGACAACCGGCGCAGCGATGCTGGCTCGCAACTCCGGATCGTCCAGCAGCAGGACCACGTCGTCCAACAACGTGCCCTGATTGCCCTTCAGCGCCAGCGCGTAGTCGCCCTTCTGTGTGACGATTTGCTCGGCGATGGCGCGCTGGCAGTTGAGCGCATCGGCGGTCACGATCGTACCCTTGAGGGACAGCATCCGCAGCAGCCTGGGCACGGCCGTAATTTCGTTGGA
>JAJYVR010000283.1:0-2570 GCA_021791935.1 Acidobacteriota bacterium | reverse complement strand
GTGGCGACCTGCGCCAACACCAGCCGCTGCTCCGAGCCCCAGGCGCTGACCATGTGCAGGGCCGACTTGCCGCTGGCCCGATCGAACGAGCGGCGCAACACCTTCTCGACCCTACCGCCAAGCTTCAGGCCATTCGACAGGTGGCAAAGCTGGCCCACCAACATGGCAACCATGCCTTCGTCTACATCGCTGGACTGGAGTGCATCACCGCCAATGCGGCGGTCTCTCCGCACACCATGGCCATGTCGGAGTTGATGACAGGCGCAAACTTCTGGGACGCCCCAGGCCACACCATGGCTGGCTCAAACGACATGGCCACGCGAACCCAAATCTTCCATTGGATTGCGAGCCATCAGTCTACTTTTAGTTCGCCTAGAACTCCGGTCGGCAAGGTTGGCGTATATTTTTCCGACAGGACGCGCAATTACTTCCCCGATGAGTTTCTTCGTTCATATCGGGGGGCTCTCCTGCTGCTATTGCGCAGCCATATTCAATTTCAAATCGTCACGCCGAGAACGCTCGCTTCCTTTCATGGCAGCACTCTGGTTTTACCTGACGTGCGCGTTCTCAGTTCAGAAGAGCTGGCCCGGCTACAGAATCTCTCTCGCAGTTGCAAAATCGTCTCTGCTGGAAAGGTCGATGACCGTTTAAATACACTTCACAATCTAATTCATCTGCAAGACGATCCCGGCAGCACATATCTGGCGCTGGCGCGTCTCCGACCGCTCAAGCGCGGTTCTTGCGGTCCCTCAATAGCGCCGCCGATTTTTCCGTCCAGGCATCCCCGGATATTGCCGTCTACGTTGCGACGGTCCAGCATCGGACGTATTGGTACTTTGCAAATTTCAAAGGATTGCAGAAAGACGCCGCCACCGTGCCCGTGCCTGAGCGGAACATTGTTCTCGAGGCCCCCTTGCGCGGCGGAACGAACCTGCATCTTCTGCCGTTTCTTGGCACAGCGACCACTTTGCACGGGACGGTTTCGGGCGATCGCGTGAAATTCAATATTCCGCGAATCGATCGCGGGGCCGTCGCCTGGACCGACCACGATGGCTCGACGCCGCAATGACCGCCGCAGTGTAACGATTGGGTCCGATGCCAAAATCTTACTGGTGGGCCCGGAGGGATTTGAACCCCCAACCAAAGGATTATGAGTCCTCTGCTCTAACCGTTGAGCTACAGGCCCGTCTTTTAGAATCAAACATTTACAAGCTATATTTTGAGATCGGATTTTCTCTGTATCTGAAAACGTAGCTACTTTTGCCTCTTGGCGACTTCAGCGCACGCCGGTTGAGCGTTTCCAGCCGGTCGTCGAATGCAAGCTGTACCGTCTCGCCTGTCGGATGGACATACCGCTCGGAAACCGTCACGCTGGAATGCCCCGCCAGCTTCATAATTGTAAACGCATCGGCCCCGGCTTGACCTAGCCGCGTCAGGCAGGTATGTCGCAAGGAATGCAGCACGAAGTCACGCGGGAAGATGTACCGCCGTTTCTTGCCTTGCCCTGGACGGCATACCCTGGCGTGCATGTGCGCCAGCGATGTGCCGAGTATCGGCTTGTCCGGCGAATCGCCGGGGAACACCCATGCGGACGTTGCCGCCGCCCGCTTCTTTGTCAACAGACGGCCCGCACGCGCCGCCAGTGGCACCGTGCGCTTTGCGTTCTTCGTCTTGCCGTCCCGTGTGACTTGTATCCAACCATAGCGGCCCGGCCCGGCAGACTCCTGATGCACGGCGGGCCATTGCAGGGCCAGCGCCTCGCCCAAACGCAGTGCGCTATCGAGCAGCACGATGGCCACGTCATGCAGCATGGGTATTGTCTCGGCAGCTTCCGACCTGACCGTTACCAATCACGCCGGTGCCGATTGACTACTGCAGGCGGAACCGCAGGTTCACTTCATGATGAATCCATGTTGAACAATCGTTGAATCAGCTTCATGTCACACCCCGCAGCGCATGTCGGTCGCCTCCACCGCTAGCCAGATCCGCGTTGCGTGTGCCTGGTCCAGCGCGCGCAAACTCGGCAGCCCCATCATGCACCAGGCTCCAGCACCGAAAGCAATGCGCGCAGATGACTCGCGTCGAATCCAGGCTCCACCATAACGCTCCGCCCTCCCGCAAGCCGGACCTCGATCGCATCATTGCCTGCCGCTGACGACTGCACCAGCCCCTCGACCGGTCTTACTTCCACAAATTGCGCCGCCTCGGCATTGCGCAGCCGCTTCTTCCATTCGTAGAACTGCCACTCGCGCAAACTGTGCTCACGACAAAACGTCGCCACGCTCCCACCGCCCTGACTCTGCTCGGAAACCAAACCGCGCCACTTTGCCCACTCTTCCGCTCGACGCCGGCTCATTGCATAAGAGTGCTACCGCCGGCTGCGCCGCGCAAGACAGGCTTCGCATAGCGCTCACGAAATCTGCGCGCAGCATGAGGGAAAGATGATGAAAGGGCATGTGGCGAAAGACCATGTGCATCTGTTTGTGTCGATTCCGCCGCAAGTGACGATCGGCCGGTTGCTGCAATGGTTGAAAGGGAAGACGGCGCATCATCCGTTGGCGGAGTTTGCG
>JAJYVR010000282.1 GCA_021791935.1 Acidobacteriota bacterium | reverse complement strand
CAAGCGCCGAAAGAGCGGCAGCATCGGCGCTGGAGAGTTGCCGGCTGGGACCGTTTTTGGGCTGCAATTTGGCGGCGCAACCCGCATAGCGCTTGTGGGCGATGTCTGCCCCTAGCAGCACCCTTTCAACGCGCTGTTTGGGCGGGAGAGCGAAGAATGGAATCAATTGCAACATGCGCTGATACTTGTCGAGTTGTTCTTCGACGTCCTGTTTCTGCTCCGCCGTGGCGGCCCGTGGGTACTGACGGGACTTCGCCTTATAGCGGTTGAGCGCCTGCGTGGCCCGCTTATATTGGCCCATGGAAGCCGCGATCTGGGATTCAGCGAGCAGAGACTGCAACACCTGGGATGGATGGGCGCTGCCGTGCCGCTCGACACGCCGAAATGCAGTGAATGCATCGGTGGGATCGTCGGCCCGCCGCAACAAATCGGCAATGGCAAACAGGGCTGAGGGATTGTCCAAGGAATTGCCTTCCGCGGCGAGAAGGTCGCCCTGGGCCTCGACGGACCTGCCGAGAGAGATGAGATATTGCGCCAGTTCCAGGCGGATTTGCAGCCGCCGTTCGGTGCCCTGGCCGCGCCATAGACCGTTCAACGCGGCCTGATAATATTCGATCGCCTGCTGGGGATTTCCGCGGCGGACGGCGAGGCGCGCCAACTGCAGGTTGAGGTATCCGTCTCCCTGTTCGGCATCGTGCAGCGCGGAAAAATAGGCGGCGGCTTCTTCTGTTCGTCCCGAGGCTGCCAGGGCTTCCGCCAGCGCCATTTGATAGCCGGTGTTGGTCGAGGAGAAGGACAGGGCCGATCGGAAGTCCTCGACCGCGATGGCGGGACGGCCGGCAGCCATCGCGATTTGCCCTCGCTCGAACCAGCGTTTTTCCAGCACTCTGCGATGTTCCGCGAAAGAGTGGAAGAAGAAATACGTGAGCACAGCCGTACAGATCGTAATCAGGGTCAGGCTGAACAGCGCCAGGGTGTCCTGGACGATGAGGCGGCGGCGCTGGATTCGCTCGGCGGGGGTGAGGTGGAGTTTGCTATCCGCAGTTCTGGTCGTGGCCATAGAAGTCAAAGGTTGCCATGGTTATTATCGCTAATCTTTGCAGGGAATTGAGCAACTCCGCCGCCTGAAATTGGATGCGGCCCCATAACCTTTTCGCTTCCTGGCCGTCAAAGCAGGAGCGGACCGGCTCACTCGATGCCGCAGATCTACCGCGATGGAACGATGGAACGATCCGATCATTTTCCCTAGAGCGGTCCGACAACGTATCATTGCATAGCGGATGAAAACCAGGCCGGACGTCCTGGCCGCGGGTCGAACATAAAACTGTGTCGAAAAACCGCATCAATGAAAATCATTGGGGCCGCATCTGAACGTGAGACGGTTTTTGAGGGCGTACATGAACGACAACCCGACATCGCGGCAATTGTGCGCTCGGACCTGTCCCGGACGGCGGGCGGCCCGTGGCGGCTTCAGCGTGTGTCTTTTTATCGTCGTGCTGGCCGTCTTCGGCTGGGTCATGCATCGCCGCCTGACGCAATACGACACGCTCCAGCAAGCCGTTCACCAGTCGACGGCCATCAAGGCGTGTCTGACCAAACGCAATCCAATTGCCTTGCCGTCGATGCGCGGAGTCGGCGCCTTCGCGGTGTTTTTTTTCGCTTTTGCCGTTATCGCGACGCTCGGCAATTCCGAAGCCTCGGTTGCTTTGCGTGTGCAACGCGGCCGGAGGGACAGGCCCTCCGCCGCGCAAATCAGACCCGATCTGGCCCATTTCTTCTTTCTACCTCCTCCCTCGCTATCGACTGGGTCGTAGAAGCCCGTGCCGCCGCAGTTCGGTTGACTCTTGATGCTTCGGCCTCCGCTTTTGCGTGGCAGGAACGATTTCCGCTGTTCACAACGATGCCCTTTGACATTGGCAGGTATATTTTCCATGCATATTTCGAAACGCACTGCTGTCCTGGTTGTGGTCGCAATGGTTGCGGTGGCCGCAATCTGGTTTGAATTCGACCGGCGCGGAGGCGACCCCGCGGACGCGGCAAGCACCTCCAGGAACGAGGCCGCATCCGCCGCGGTGGCAACCGTCCAACTGCGGCCGGCGGAGTCTTCCGTCACGGTCCCGGGGGTTTTTCAGGCGTATCAGGATGTGCTGGTGCACGCCGAAGTCACCGGTTACGTTAAAAACATTTTTGTCGATATCGGCGATCGGGTATACACCGGGGAAGTCCTGGCGATTCTCGATGTCCCTCAATTGAATGCCCAGGTAGATGCTGCCAAGGCGTCGGTGCGTCGCGACCAGTCGGAAATCGAGCGGACCCGGAATGACGTATCCAGGGCCATGGCCATCCACACCGCCCTGCACTTGGAATATGTCCGGCTGAAGAACGCAGCCGCCACCATGCCGGGACTGGTTGCGCAGCAGGACGTCGACAATAAGCAGGCGTCCGACCTGTCGTCCGAGGCGCAGATCGATGCGGCCAAGTCAGCCTACGCGGCGGCGCAGGAAAAATTGAGCGAAGACACGTCCACGCTGGAACATTACAAGGCGCTGCAGGCCTATTCCTATGTGCGCGCGCCGTTCGACGGCGTAGTTACGTTTCGCTATGCGGACACGGGCGCCTTGATTGCGGCGGGCACGGACGAAAGCAAAAACGCCATGCCGATTGTCCGCCTTGCCCAGAGCGGACTGCTGCGTCTTCGCATGCCGGTACCGGAGTCCGATGCGGACTATATGAAGATCGGCGGCCCCGCAGTGGTCCAAGTGCAGGCCACGGGAGAGACGATCAACACGAAGATTGTCCGCTTCACGCGGTCGATGGACCGCAGTACCCGCACCATGCTGACTGAGGTCGATATTCCCAACCCAGACCTGCATCTGGCCCCAGGAATGTACGCCGACACGACCTTCCCATTGAAGAGCGACGGCAACGCCATGATGGCGCCGATCGACGCGATCGTGGAGGGCGACCAGCCGTACGTGTTGATTGTGGACGACACCAATCATGTCGTGAAGAGTCCGGTGGTGCTGGGGATCCAGGGTCCGAATTATTACCAGATCGTCAGCGGAGTCAAGGTGGGCGACCGGGTCATCGTGGGCAACCAGTCCGACTATCAGCCGGGACAGTTGGTGACGCCGAGCCCGGTCGATATGGACCTGACTTCGTTTACTCAGACATCGGCACGGAATCGCAAAGCAGGAAGCGCTCCAGCCAAAAAAACGCCCCAGGAAGGTAAGAAATAGATGTCGTCGTTTGCCATCCGGTATCCGTTCTTCATTCTGATGGCGTGTCTGGCCATTGTGGTGATAGGGACGGTGAATCTGGTGAGCATGCCGGTGGACTTGTTTCCGTCTGTCAAGATACCGGTCGTCG
>JAJYVR010000281.1 GCA_021791935.1 Acidobacteriota bacterium | reverse complement strand
GATGACGATGAATGAGACACTCCGCGAGGCCGGTCTAGCGGATGCGGACCGCATCGCCGCACTGGTGAATCGGGCCTTTTTGGCGGAGAGCTGGTTTAAGTCGACGGACCGCACGAATGCCGCGCAGGTGCTGGAGTTGATGAGCAAAGGAGTATTCCTGCTGCTCGAAGAGCAAGCGCGACTGCTGGCCTGCGTGTATCTTGAGTCGCGCGGCGATCGCGTCTATCTCGGCATGCTCTCGGTAGAGAAGGATGTTCAGGGCCGCGGAATCGGCCGTCGCGTGATGCACGAAGCGGAGGAATTTGCCCGTCGCGCGGGTCACGTCGCCATCGATCTGCGCATTGTGCATTTGCGCGAAGAGTTGCCGCCGTATTACCGTCGGCTGGGCTACGTGGAGGCTGGGACGGAACCCGCGCCAGATTTTCCTGGCGTGAATGTTCCAATCCATTTTCTCCTGATGACCAAGTCGCTTCGGACCTGACCGTTTTTTCTTCATGGATATGACGACCCTTACTCCATTTCGTCTGCGTCCCTGGTTCCGTCCCATGGTTTGGGGAGTGCTGGATCTTGCTCCCTGGTACGATCACAAAATTTCCGACCAGCCCATCGGAGAAGTGTGGTTGAGCGGAAATGATTGTGTCGTGGATACAGGTCCGCTGGCTGGAAAGACGCTGGATGCGGTGTTTCACGAGCGCGGGGAAGAGCTGCTAGGCCCAGCGGGTGCGCATCAGGAGCGGTTTCCGCTGCTGATGAAAATTCTTTTTCCGCGCGAGAAACTGAGCGTGCAAGTGCATCCCGGAGACGAAATGGCGCGGGAACATGGCGAGCCGCACGGTAAAACGGAATGCTGGTACGTGCTGGATGCCGAGCCGGGGGCGACGGTCGCGCTGGGGTTGCGCTCCGGCACCAGCCTGCGGGAAGTGAAAGTTGCCATTGAAAACAAGACGCTCGAGAACCTGCTGCAATCTGTTCCGGTCAAGAAAGACGAAATGATTTTCGTCGACGCAGGGACCGTACACGCAATTTTCCCCGGAGTAGTGATCCTGGAGACGCAACAAAACTCCGACATGACCTATCGGCTATACGATTACGGACGCCCGCGCGAACTGCATTTGAAAGATGGGCTGCAGGCGATTCGCTTACAAACCGAAGCCGGTATAGTGCAGCCAAAGATGGAGCCTGACAACGGCCCGCGAGCTGCGGGCGCGGGCCGGGAGGTCCTGGTGCAGTCGAAATATTTTCGCGTCGATCACACGCGGATCGCAAATGCAAAGACGACGGAGAATTTCTCTCTTCCTGAAGGAAAGAAGTCGGGCGCGGTTCAGCTAATCTTTGTTGCGGCGGGCGCGGGTGAACTCCACTCGAAGGGCGAAGCGCCCATTCCGCTGCGCCGTGGGGAACTTGCTGTGGTTCCTGCGTGTACAGCGGAGTGGAGCCTGACATCCTCCGAGCCGATGGAGATTCTGCGCGCGATTCCGGAATAATTTGGCAACGAGATTGGCAATCTGGGACGTCTTCGATCCATCTAGTTTGAAATTGTCACTCCCCGGGGATTTGTTTCGCTGCCGCACCCGTCTGTTTCGTTTACGATGAAACGTACCTTGTATCCAATCATGGATTTTCGACCGTTCATTCTTGCCGGCGGCAGCGGCACCCGATTCTGGCCGCGCAGCCGGCGCAATCATCCCAAGCAAATGCTGTCGCTGGATGGCGAGCGCAGCATGTTGCAGCAGACGGTGGATCGTTTGCTGCCGCTGACGGACAGCGAGCATATTTGGGTTCTTACGAACGAGTGGCTTCGGTCACCGGTCGCAGAGCAACTTCCCGCAGTGCCACCGGCGCAAATCCTGGCAGAACCCGTAGCCCGGAACACCGCGCCGGCAGCGGGGTTGGCGGCATTTCTGCTGGAACGCCAGGCCCCCGACGCGGTGTTGGGGCTGTTTCCCGCGGACCACACCATTCAGGATGCCGACGGTTTTTTGCGGACACTGCGGGCCGGCTGCAATCTGGCTGCGGCAGGAGAGAACATCGTCGTGCTTGGGGTTCAGCCCAGCCATCCGGAAACCGGGTACGGCTACATTGAGACCGGCGAGAAGCTGGATGGGACCGCGTCGCGTGTTCGGCGCTTCACGGAAAAGCCGAACCTGGAGCGCGCCAATGAATTTGTGGCATCTGGAAATTATTTCTGGAACAGCGGCATGTTCCTGGCGACCGCATGCACGCTGGCCAATGCAATGCGGGAGCATTTGCCGGAGACGGCGCCGTATCTTGAAGAAATTGCGCAGGCGTTTGGAACGGCTGAATTCGCATCGAAGTTTGCGGCGCTCTATCCGCAATGCGAAAACATCAGCATCGATTACGCGATCATTGAGCCCCGCTCGGCCAAGGGCGAGCATCATTCGGGCATGTATTGCCTGCCTGCGGACTTTGGATGGAACGATCTTGGCTCCTGGGCGGCGTTGTACGAGCACAAGCTTTCGCGTGGCTGGAATGTGCGGGAGGGCGACAACGTAATGGAGACGCAGGCAGAAAGCCTGTTGGAGGCCCACGGCAACTATGTCCATGTGCCGCAAAAACATGTGGCGCTGGTGGGCGTGGACAATCTGGTGGTGGTGGAGGCCGGTGACGTATTGCTGATCACCACGCGTGCCGGATGCCAGGACGTTGGTAAGCTGGTCAAGCAGTTGCAACAAAAAAATCAAGAGAAGCTGATCTGATCGACGCCTCGAATGGAAACCGTGACCGACATCGACGTCTCTCGCGCATGCCCTGTGAAGTTCGGCACAGATGGCTGGCGCGGCATCATTGCAGAAGACTTTACCTTCGCCAATCTGCGCGTGGCCGCCAGCGCGATTGCGAATTACATTCTGGCGCAGGAAGATCCGGCGCGCGGCATCTGCATCGGCTACGATACGCGTTTCGGTTCGCCTCGCTTCGCACATGCCGTCGCGGAGGTGATGGCGTCGGCGGGCATCCCGGTACGACTGGCTAGCGGCATTACGCCGACACCTGCGTTGTCCCTGGCGGTGCGCGAAAGCGGTGCCGGCGGCGGCATCATGATCACGTCCAGCCACAATCCTTATCAGTGGAATGGCGTCAAGTTCAAGGCCAGCTACGGCGGGTCGGGCAAGCCTTCCATGATGGCTGCCATCGAGTCGTATCTAGGGAAGCCCTTGCCCAGCGCGCCGGCGGCCGGCAAGATCGAGCGCGTGGATTTTCTGCCCGCCTACATCGAGAAGATTGCGGGATTTGTCGATCTGGAAAAAATTGCGGCCAGCGGATTCAAACTCGCCATCGATTCCATGTACGGCGCGGGCGGCGACATTCTGGCAGGAATTTTCGCTCGCGTCGATGTTCCCTGCGTTGAGATCCACCGG
>JAJYVR010000031.1 GCA_021791935.1 Acidobacteriota bacterium | reverse complement strand
CAGCTTGATCAGGTCCGCGGCGGTCCCCTGCAACGGCGTGTTGACCGCGGTGCGCTCGGAAAATCCGCGCATGTTGGCGTTGCGGCTGGCAATATCTGGAATGGGGCGGACGCGACCGAAAAGCGTGCGCACGCTTTGCGTCTGCCGCACTTTTTCCAGCGTCTGGTCAATGAACGTCTTGACGCCGCTGTAGCGCTCAAAGTATCGATCGATATAGGCGCGGGCCTGGCTGGGTTCAATGTTCAACTGCTGCGCCAAGCCGAAAGGCGAGATGCCGTAGACGATGCCAAAATTCACCGCCTTGGCGCGGTTGCGCGTTTCTTTGTCCATGGCTTCGATGGGAACGCCGAAGACCTCGGAGGCGGTCATCGTGTGGATGTCGACGTTCTCCCGGTACGCCTTCAGCAGCAGCGGATCTTCAGAGAAGTGGGCCATCAGGCGCAGTTCAATCTGCGAATAATCCGCCGACAACAGGACATTTCCATCCGCGGGCACAAACGCGGCGCGAATCTCCCGGCCTAACTCCGAACGGATGGGAATGTTTTGCAGATTGGGATTGTTGGAAGAGAGTCGCCCGGTTGCGGTGCCGACGGCATTGAACGTGGTGTGTACGCGATGGTGCGTGTCCGCCAGCAAAGGCAGGCTGTCGGAGTAGTTCGATTTGAGTTTCGCCAACTGGCGATACTCCAGCACCAGGCGCGGAGCTTCATGGTGCTCGGCCAGCTCCTCCAGAACATCCTGCGCGGTGGAAACGACCTTGCCGCGGCCGTATTTGATCGGTTTCGGCAGCGCCATCTTGTTGAACAAAACATCGCCAAGCTGCTTGGGAGAGTTGATGTTGAAACGATGGCCGCAGCTTGCGTAGATGCGCTCCGCCAATGTGCGCATCTGCTCCGCCAGGCGCTCGGAGATCCGCTGCAGGTAGGCCGAATCGATGCGGACGCCGGCATCTTCCATCTCCAGCAGAATGGGGGTCAGCGGAAGATCGATGGTTTCGTAGACACGCAAGGTGTCTGTCTCTTCCACGGCGCGGCGCAACTGCGGCGCAAGGCGCGCGATGGTAGCCGCAGCCATGGGGAGCGCCCCTTCTCCTTCCCCGCGCAACGATTGATTGTCGAAGCGAGCGGCGACATCTTCCAGGCGATGGGTGCTGTGGGTCGGGTTCAGCAGATACGAGTAGAGCATCAGGTCGTCGCGGATGCCGGCGAGTTGAATGCCGCGCGACTGCGCGGTACGCAAAAGAGTTTTGAGATCGTGAACCGATTTCGGAAGCGTTGCGTCTTCCAAAGCAGAACGAAGAAGCGTGGCTGCGTCTCCTTCCCACGGCACACGTAGCGCCTTGGTATCGTCCGCGGCGAGTCCAAGCGCAAAGGCGGAGAGCGGCGCAGTTGTCGTCGCAGCCTCGATTTCCGCCGACTCGATTGCATCCAGCAGCGACAGGCTCTGCTGCGTCGATTCCGGCTCCGCCGATTCGTCGGCCTCCGACGGGGATTCCTGCGTTGCGGAATTTTCCACTCCATTCGCTATCGTCAATGTGCCGGCGCGGGCCGCAAACAGCAGTTGCTCCAACTCTTCCAACGTGGGATGGAGCACCAGTTCCGCAGTCTGTTTCGGCGTTTCCGCCAGACCCAACTCTTTGATCAACGTTGTAAATTCCAGCTCAGTAAATAGCGCCCGGCTGGCAATTGGATCCGGCGATTGGGTTTGCAATTGGCGCAGGTCCAGTTCGAGCGGAACGCTGCAATGGATGGTCACCAGCTCCTTGCTGAGCAGGACGGTGTCGCGATTGTTCAGCAGCGACTCGCGATAGGTTTTGCGTTGCACTTCACTGGCATGGTCCAATGCAGCTTCGACGCTGCCGAATTGCTGGATCAACTCGACGGAACCTTTGTCGCCGATGCCGGGCGCGCCGGGAATGTTATCGATGGAATCCCCGCGCAGCGCCATCACATCGACGACCTGCTCCGGCGGCACGCCGAGCGCAGCCTGCACACCGGCGCGGTCCAGGACCAGATTGTCCTTAGCGGGGTTCAGCACAAACACGTTGTCGCCGACCAACTGCATCATGTCTTTATCGTTCGACACGATGTAGACCGGATGACCTAGTTTCGACGCTTGTTGGGTGAGGGTGCCGATCACATCGTCGGCCTCAAAACCTTCCTGCTGCAGGATGGGAATGCGCAGGGCCTCCAGCGCGCGGCGAATGTAAGGGATTTGCTGCGCCAGATCCAGCGGCGTTTCCGCACGATTGGCCTTGTAGCCCGCGTACTCCACTTCATCGAAGGCCTGCGTCGCGGTATTGAATTTTCGGATCTTCAGGTCTTTCGCGCGTTCGTCGCGAAAAACAGGCGCGCTGACGTCAAAGACGGCGGCAAGATATTCCGGCTTGAAGTCTTTCCGCAGCCGATTCAGCATGTTCACAAAAACGTACACGGCTGCGGTAGGAATGCCGCTGCGCGTGGACATGGGGCGCTGCCGCTGCATGGCGTGGTACGCGCGAAAGATGAAGCCCATGGTGTCGAGCAGAAATACGGCGGGTTTGTCGGGCTGGGTGGCCATCTTTTTCGAGTCTACAGAATCCGTAAGAAACCGTTACGCCAGGAACATGCAGTCGCCGTAGGAAAAGAAGCGATATTGCTCGACGACCGCATGATTGTAGGCGGCGAGGACCCTCTCTGTTCCTGCAAAGGCGCAGACCAGCATCAACAGCGTCGATTGCGGCAAGTGGAAATTTGTCAGCAGTCCGCGCACCACGCGAAACTCGTATCCAGGTGAAAGAAACATCTGTGTCTCTCCGGAATGAGGGCGCAATTCGCCGTTGTCGGACTGGCGTGCGCAGTGCTCCAGCGCGCGGACCGTGGTGGTGCCCACCGCAATGACACGGCGGCCTTCACGCCGCGCCAGGTTCACCGCCTGCGCCGTGGGTTCCGGCAACGTGTATCGTTCCGCGTGCAAGCGAATGTCATCCAGCTTTTCGACGCGGACAGGCTGAAAGGTCCCCAGGCCAACGTGCAGCGTCAGGCTGGCGATTTCCACTCCGCGGGCGCGAATCGCCGACAGAACCTCCGGCGTGAAGTGCAAGCCGGCGGTCGGCGCGGCGGCAGAACCGCGCTGGGTCGCGAAGATTGTCTGGTAGCGTTCGCGGTCGGAGGGTCCATCCTCGCGATGAATATAGGGAGGCAGCGGCATGTGTCCGATGCGGTCCAGGACCGCGTAAAAATCGGCGATGGGAGCGAAGCGCAAGCGGCGCTCGCCAAATTCTCCGCGCCCGACGATTTGCGCGGTCAGCAGCGGCGCAGTTTCGGACGTGTCGTGACCATCGTCAGGCGCAAAAAAGAACAACGTCTCCCCCACCGGCAACTTGCGCCCCGGATGCACCAGCGCGCTCCACTCTAGCGGTGAGTGCTGCTCCGTCAGTAGGACTTCAACGTTTCCCTGCAAATGTTCCTTCGCAGCCGGATTGCGAGGGCTGATGGGCCGCGCATAAATTCCGGCGCGACGCGCGAACAGCCTGGCCGGCAGCACCCGCGTGTCATTCAGCACGAGAAGGTCGCCCGCCAGCAACAGTTCTGGAAATCGGCGAAAGAAGCTGTCCCGCACGCCTCCCGCGGCGCGATCGAGAACCAGCATACGAGAAGCTGCGCGGTCCTGGAGCGGCTGCTGCGCAATCTGCTCCGGAGGCAGTATGTAGTTGAAATCGCGGACCAGCACAAGAAGTATTCTAGCCAGAGATATTTGAAATTTCTGGTCCGCTGGACATTTGACGAGGGATTTGTATGGGGCCAGCTCGACGGCGACGGCCTGTTCCAAAGTGAGCGCTAACCCAAGTTCGTCACGAACCGATAGGTTCGTGCTATTTTGCCGTGGCTGAGGGAGGCAAGCTCTTTTGGCTCAACGGGGGGATTTGAAAATGCGATGTAGTGCGGACCTACCCTCTTGAAATCGAGCTGGGGTCATGGCACGATCCTCGCAGAATGTATCTGCGTCGACACAGCCGCAGCAAGGACGGCAAGGCCCACGCGTACTGGTCGCTGGTGGAAACGGTGCGCACGGCGGATGGACCGCGCCAAAAAACGCTCTGCTATCTGGGCGAGTTGAACGGTTCGGCGCAGGCGCGCTGGGTGAAGACGGTTGAAGTTTTCAACGAGCAGGGCGATAGGCGGCAACTGAAACTGTTCCTGTCGCATGTGGCGGCGCCGAGAGTGTGACGAGTATATAAATATAAGGCATGACCCATGTAGAAGAACCGCTTTCGGCAAGTTCAGAGCCGAAGGAACCGCACAAGAGAAAGGTTCCCGAGTGGGCTCTAAAAGCTTTCAAGGAATTCAACGAACATCAGGAATATTCCTGGAAGGTCTTGCAATTGTCCAAGTCGGGCCTAAGCATGGCGACGCATCAGCCGGAAATTATTGCGGCGATTCGTCACGGTGAAGAAGTTTCAGGTCGTGCGGCCTCTTTAAATTCAGAGGACTTCGTCAAAGAGCTAGCACAGAGCATGGCCCAAGCGGAGTTTGCGCAAGCAGAGATTGATGCGGGTTTCCCTCTCCTGCATTCGCAGGCTGTGATAGCTCTCTGGGGATCCCTGGAGACCGTTGTCTTGTCTGTGCTTGCTGATTGGATCGTAAACCGCCCTGCGATCCTTCGACAAGCGCCATGGTCAACCATAAAAATCGCGGTGGGAGAATATGAGGTTTTAGACGCTGATCAGAAAGCTTCTTTTCTGGTTTCGCTCATGGACCAGAAGCTAAATACGCCAATGAGCTCCGGTATTAGTCGATTCGAGAAATTGTTAGAGACGGTTGGACTAGCGGGTAAATTCGAAGATGAGAAGGGTAGAAACCTTTTCGAAATGCAGCAGGTTCGAAACGTGCTCACACATAGACGGAGCATTGTTGATGCTCGTTTTTGTAAGGCTTGCCCTTGGCTCTCAATGAAGCCCGGCAACAAGCTATCGGTCACGAGTTCCATGTATACGATGTATTCGACCGCTGCGGTTGCCTATCCCACTGAATTAATCTACAGAACGACAGAATTCTTTGGTGGTTCGCGACCGGCGGCGACGTGATCCGTCTCACCGAACTTAAGCCAGCAGGTGCTCGTCCTCGGCATGGCTGCCATGCCGCGAGGTCAGCGTGATGGCTGCGCCCAGAATCATCGCCCCTCCGACCCAGGCAGCGGGTCCCAATTGCTCGCCCAGAACGCTCACGCCCAGCAGTGATCCAATCATCGGCTCCAGGTTCAGAAACACGCCAGCGCGGGAAGCAGGCACCCGCGTCAGGCCCCAGTTCCACAGCAGGGTCGTGCTGGCCGTGCAGAGCAGTCCGCTGGCAGCCAAGGCCAGCCATGCCTGCGCGGAAATGTGAACGGGCGGCGGGCCATCCACTGTAAACACCCACGCGGCCAGCATGATGGTCCCGGTCATCAACCCGTAGGCAGTCACAATCAGCGGCGAATGGTCGCGCAGCAGCCGTTGATTCAGCAAAATCCATACCAGCGAAATCATCAGCGAAGCCACAATCATCAGGTCCCCAATCATGCTGGGAGTATCGCCGCGCCCGGACGCGGACGAGTGGCCGAAGGCAATCAGGGCTGCGCCGGTCGAGGAGACCGCCAGCGCGATCCATCCCACCCGATCCAGCCGCTCATGCGCGAAGATGCCGGCCCCGACCGCCAGCACCACCGGCAACGTGCCCACCATCAGCGCGGCATGGGAGACGGTGGTGCGGGCCAGGCCGGCAAACTGCATCAGAAATTGCACCGGCACGCCCAGCAAGGCCGCAATCAACAGGATGCGCCAACCGCGCGCGTCCAGCCCCGGACGCCCCCGCAGCAGGACAGGACTTAGACCGAGGCACGCAAATAGAAACCGGTAGAGCACCATGTGCGCCGAGCTCATCTCGCGCATGGCGACTTTTCCGAAGAAAAATCCGGTCCCCCACAAGCCGCCGGCCAGCGCGCAGGCGGCATAGCCGAACGCCGCGTGGGAACGCGATGGATGGAGTGTCTGCATCGTTGAATTTCGCGTCTCGCAGAAACAATGCGGGCACGGCCTTGCAGCCGCACCTAGAGGGAAAGCGTTCAACCTGCTACCAGACGCGGCAACGGTCCACCGGGGCCATCGGCTGGCCCTGCTTGCAACTGAAGGCATGGGCAAATTCCGGCATGTTCCGCACCACGCCGTTGGCGCGCAGTCGGTTCGGGGAATGCTCATCGCTCTGCACCAACAGGCGGACGAACGCCGGTCGTTCGTTCGTACACCAATTCTGCGCGTACCCGATAAAGAATTGCTGCTCCGGCGTGAATCCGCCCATCTTTTTCGTCAGGTCGATGTGGTGCTGGCTTGCGTAGGCTTCCATCGCCATGTAAGCCAGCCGTATGCCTCCGTTGTCGGCGGTATTTTCGCCCAGCGTCAGCTTGCCGTTCACATGCAGCGTATCCACTGCGATAAAACTGCTGTACTCGTTGTCGATGCAGGCGGTGCGCGCCTCGAACTGCTTTTTGTCTTCCGGCGTCCACCAGTTCTTCAGGTTGCCGTTGCCGTCGAACTTGGCCCCCTCGTCGTCGAATCCATGGGTCAGCTCATGGCCTTCCACGGAGCCGATGTGGCCGTAGTTCACTTCCTCCGGGGCCGTCCGATCGTAGAAGGCGGGCTGCAATATGCCGGCAGGAAAGTTGATGTTGTTCATGCTGGGGTCGTAGTAGGCGTTGACGGTCGGCGGCGACATTTCCCACTCGTTCTTGTCCACCGGCTTGTTGATTTTGTTGAGTTGCCGCGCCGACTCAAACTCCCTGGCCCGCATGGAATTTCCCAGCGCCTGGTCCCGTCGAATGGTCAGTTTGGAATAGTCGCGCCACTTGTCGGGATAGCCGATCTTGTTCGTAATCAGGTTGAGCTTCTCGATCGCCTTGGTCCTTGTTTCCGGGCTCATCCAGCTAAGGGTGGTCAAGTCCTGGTGCATGGCCGCTTCAATGGTCTTCACCATGTCCAGCGTTTGCTGTTTGCTGTCGCCAGCAAAATATTTCTCTACGTAGACTTTGCCCAGCGCCTCGCCCATGGCAGCGTCCGTGGCCGAAACGCAGCGCTTCCAGCGGACCTGCATTTTCGGGACGCCGGCCAGTTTCCGTCCATAAAAATCGAAATTCTCATCGTCAAATGCAGTCGGCAGCCGCGAGGCAAACGAATCCAGCAGATGCGCGCGCAGATAATTGCGGACCGTCGCCATGTCCGCTTGTTCCAGGATCCCGTTGAGGGCCTGGAAATACGCCGGGTTCGCAACGTTCAAGTCTTGAATCGGCGGCGTCCCGGCGGCGTGAAGCAACGCATCCCAGTCGAGGCCCGGATCGGTGCTGGCGAGCGTGCTGAGCGTTTCAATGTGGTAGGTCTTATAGGGGTCGCGCCGGTCCACGATTCCCATGGACGCTTTGGCCATGGAGGTTTCAAGCGCCATCACAGCCTTTGCATCCGCCGCCGCCTTGTCGGCGGGCTCGCCATACAGGTGCAGCATGTTGGCGATGTGCTGCGTATATTGCTGGCGCAACTGCGCGCTTTTCGCATCGTTGCGGAGATAATAGTCCTTCTCCGGCAGTCCCAGACCGCCCTGGTCGACCACGGCAATCTCTTTGGTTGCATCCTTGAAGTCTTGCATCGAACCGAGATCGAAAAATGCGTTGACGCTGATTTTCTGGTAGTGCGCCAGCAATGCGGGCAGTTCGTTCTTGTTTTTGAGCGCGTCGATGCGGTCCAGTTCCGCCCGCAGCGGCTTCAGTCCGTCGGCATTGATGGCGGCGGTGTCCATGCAACTGGCATAGTAGTCGCCGATTTTCTGCTCATTCGCGGAACGCTTTGCGCCCGCCTTCGACGCCTGCTCCAGGATGCCGCGCAGCAACAGGCGGTTGTACTCCTCCACGTTCTCAAACTGGTTGTACCAGGGCAGGTCGCTGGGGATTGGATATTTTTCAGAGAACTTGCCGCAGGCATACTGATAAAAATCCGCGCATGGGTCCGCTTTTGTGTCCATAAGGCTGGTATCGAAGCCGGGAATAGGAGAAATTTTGGGGGACATGGGCGTGGAGTTGGAAACCTTGGTGTTTTGGCCAAAGCACGGAAGGCACATCGCGGCGAATGTTATCGCGAGTGTCAACGCCAGCCTGGATCGCAAAATTCTTTTTGCGGCCATGAGTCTTGGTTCCTTTCATGCGAAAGCGTAACGTATCTCTGTAGATGATAAGCGCCTTATCGTCGGAAACGCACGCCAACGCGAAGCCAAACTGGAAGCCGGCCGCCTCGCACCGTTCTCGGCCAATGCGTTGGCGCGGCATGGTCCTGCTGCTGTTCGCGTTGCTGCCGGTACCGCTGCGCGCGGAAAAGGGCCACGCGCCGCCCGCCGCGGTGGCGAACGCGGGCCTTGTGCGTCCCGTCGTCGCCATCCCTGTCGGCCCGCTGGGCTACTTGCCTCCGGGAGAACTGCCGGCGTTCTACTATTACGCCTTGGTCGAACTGCATTTTATCGATGCAAACCATTTGATGTTCGCTTTCAATGTTCCGGGCCTGCTGAAGCGCGATAACAAATGTCCCGACTCCGATTCTCAGCGCATGGTGCGCGCCGTGGTGTTGCAACTCCCATCCGGACATGTGCTGAAACAGGAAGACTGGGAGCTGTACGATTTCGCGGATTTTCTCTGGGGGCTGGATGACGGTCAGCTTCTGCTCCGGCGTTGCATCCAGTTGGATGTGATCGGCGCAGACCTGCAGCAGCGTCCACTGATCGACGCCTCGGGCGAGGTCCAAGATGTCAGCTTCTCTCCGGACCGGTCCATTACTGTGCTCCAGCAAAAAGTGAAGGCCGACGCGAATGCGCAAGATAGCGGCAACGTCCCCTCCATCCTGGAACAGGGCGTTACGGCGTCGCGAACGGAGGTCGATTTTATCGGCCTGCATCCCCCGCGGATGATCGCTCGTGCGCAGTTACCCTTCCCAGGTGCGATCCCGGTGACTGCACAGGGAATCCTCGAGTCGCTGACAGCGCCCCACGATCGATGGATCGTGAACCTGCGGCCGTTCCAAGGGCCCCTACGCCAAATCGCCACGATCCATTCGCTTTGCCAGCCGGAAATCAGGCCCATAACGAACAGCTTGTTCATGGCGACGACCTGCCTCAATCGCACCGAGACCGTATTCCAAGGCTACGATTTTCACGGTTCGCTCCTCTGGCAGATTCCTCGGCGGCCAGACCAGTATCTTCCACTGTTGATTCTGACCCCCAATGGCCAGCATTTTGCGATCGAGTCGCTTCATCTCACCCATCCCCGCGCGGCGCTCGACCCGCTGACGAAGGAGGACGTCGACGGCGAGGACATCGATATCTACGACACCCTCTCAGGCGTTCGAGTTGCAACCTTTCAGACCACGCCCGTCTATACCGGCGGCCATAACGTCGATTTTTCTCCGGATGGCGCCCGTATGGCGGTCCTGCACGGCGGGGCCATCGAGATCTACGACCTGAGCGACCTGATGAAGGCGCAGCAGGCTGCGCCCCGTTAGCCAGTCGCACTGGGACCGTGGGTCGCAAGTTTGAAAACCGATTTTTTTACTTCATCCTCAGCCCTGACCTGTGCTACGCTTCGCCCACAGACAAAATCCTATGAATGACGACGCGATTGTTCCCGACTTTTCCCAGCCGAATGTCTATGGCCCCATAACCGCCGGGCAAATGTTCGAGCGGACCTTTCAACTGTTGCGCGAAAATTTCAAGCTCTTTTTCGGGATTGTGCTGGTCCTGGTCGGCGTGGAAATTGTTTTGGGTGGCATCATGGCCGGGGTTTTAGGCGGTAGCGCATTCTTGTTGGGCGGTTCCGCCGTTGGGCCGGCCTCGCTCGGGCGAGTCCTCTTTCTGATGCCGGTCGTGTTTGTCGCCGGAATCTTGTTGTTTATCCTGATCCAGATTATTCAGGGTGCGTTGTTTATCGCCACCAGGGCCAAACTGGCAGACACGCGGATCGCGGTGGGCGACGCGTGCAAACTAGCGGCCGACAAAGCAGGCCGGCTCATGGGGATTTCGTTGCTGATCGTCCTTCGAGTGATCGGCTACGTATTGCTGTTTGTCCTCGCCTTTGGGATATTGGCGGGGGTGATCGGCGCGTTTGGGGGGCTGATGCACGTCGCGGCAGGAAACCCCTTCAGCCGGGGCCATCTTCCCAGCGCCGGAGTCATTGCTTTTGTCCTGCTGTTTCTGGTGGCGGGCCTGTTTGCCTATCTGCTGTTTTGGCTATGGCTCGCCTCACGCTATGCCCTGTCGATTCCGGCAGCGCTCGCGGAGGACCTTCCCGTCACAGAATCGATCCGACGATCGATACACCTTGGCCACGGAAGCCGGGGAAGGCTCTACGCGCTGTTCCTGGCGATTGTTGTTGCCGACCTGGCAATTGCCGCGGTAACGGTTCCATTCCAACTGATACTTGGACATGGGGCTTACGGGCATCATGGCATCGCGTTTGGAGCCATCGCCTTGTTGCTGGCGGGATTCAGGATTGTGACCAGCGCCTTCATTGTGGCGATTATGGGCATCGCCACCGCGCTCTGCTATTACGACCTGCGGGTGCGCAAGGAAGGATTTGGGGTCGTCGTGCCGCCGCCGGCGGTGCCAAACCCACCGGCTGAAATCTGGCCGGTGCCGCCGGATACTCCGACCGGCGACGTGCCAATTTCTTAATTGCATAGCCAACCGATCGCCCAGCGCTTTCGGCGCGGATGAGTCGGACGCTGTATCTAAAAATGAGGCGAGTCATTCTGAGCGCAGCGAAGAATCCAGAGGGTGATGGCAGGGCCCAAGATATGCATATCGTCTGAATTCTTCACTTCGGTCGCCACGACGATCTCCGTTCAGAATGGCTCCCCACCGTAAATCGCTACGCGAACTGTAAATCCGCTCTCGCGCGACTTCAAACCGGCGATTGCCCAGCCGCAACTCAAGCCTTCATCAGGCCCGTGTAAATCGCCATTCCTGCCACCGCGTCGATGTGCTCGGCGTCCAGATCGTCAATCTCGCTTTGCGCGCGAATGCCGCCGGCCACAATCAACTGCCGCCGCGTCTGCTTGCGAAGATGGCGCGCCACCTCCATGGGAAATCCCGACATCGTGCCTTCCGTGTCCACGTGCGTATAGAGAAACGCTCCGCAAAACGGCTCCAGTTGCTGCATCGCGTCCTGCGGCCGCAATTCGATCTTTTCCCTCCACCCGCGCACCGCAACTTTGCTGTCTTTCGTGTCCACGCTGAACACCAGCCGCTCCACGCCGAGGGAGAAGGCAAGCTCTTCAGCAAACTGGGTACGTACAAGGTTGATGACGGCAGTAGAAGTGCCACCATCGCTCAAGTCCGAAGCTGCGTGGCCGTTGAACAAGGAAGAACCGAAGATCGCGCGCTGCGCGCCCATGTCCAGCAGGACTTGGGCCTCCGCGCTGCTGCGAATCCCTCCGCCCACCTGACAGGGCAGGCGCCGGACGATGGACTCAATCAGGCGGCGATTGTCGCCCTGTCGTTTCGCGGCATCCAGGTCGATCAATTGCACCAGCGGGTAGCCCGCAAAGCGATCGATCCAATATTCCAGATCGTCGAATCCAAGCGCAAGGTCTTCACCCTGCACCAACTGCACAATCCGGCCGCCCATCAAATCGATGGATGGAATCAGCATGTTGACCTCAAATTCATTTCCATCCTTCCAGTGTATGGGAACGGGTCAGCAAGGCAGGCGCATCGGCAGTCCGAATGCAGCCAATTCTTCTTTCAGCGACCGCGCATCAGAAATTCCAAAATGGAAAATGCTGGCTGCCAGCGCCGCGTCGGCGCGCCCGCGCGTAAATACCTCCGCGAAATGCCCCACGTTCCCCGCGCCTCCAGAGGCAATCACGGGAATCTGGACCACTGCGCTCACCGCGGCCGTCAGTTCGCAGTCGAAGCCGTTGCGGGTGCCATCGGAGTCCATGGAAGTCAGCAGAATTTCTCCCGCGCCGCGACCTTCGGCCTGTTTCGCCCATTCAATCACGTTCAACCCTGTTGCCTTTCTTCCTCCACTGGCATAGACCTGCGCTGATTCTGGACTGCCGGAATTTCGCCGTCCATCGATCGCCACCACGACAGCCTGTTCGCCAAAACGCGATCCAATTTCCGAGATCAGCTCTGGCCGCGACAGCGCCGCGGAGTTGATGCTGACTTTGTCCGCTCCCGCATCGAATACCAACATCGCGTCATCGAGCGATCGAATGCCTCCGCCCACCGTTAGAGGAACAAAAATTCGATCTGCCGCCCTCCGCACAGCATCCAGAAGCAGCGCCCGCTTTTCGTGGGTCGCAGTGATGTCGAGGAAGACAATCTCATCCGCCCCCCCGGCGGCATGGCGCATCGCCAGTGCAGCCGGGTCGCCCGCGTCGATCAAGTCGACGAATTGAACGCCTTTCACCACTCGTCCAGCGGAAACATCGAGGCAGGCAATGATGCGGCGCGTCAGCATGGCGTGACCTTCAAGAAATTCTCTAAAATCTTTAGTCCCACAGCGCCGGATTTTTCAGGATGGAACTGTACCGCCATCCAATTGTCTTTCTCGATGACGGCAGAGAACGCGCCGCCATAATTTGTAACAGTGGTGGTTGCATTGATTCGAGGGGCCCGGTACGAGTGGGTAAAATACACATACGGAGAGTCAGGCAGGCCCGCCAATAGTCGCGATTCGCCGACCGGCTCAAGCGAATTCCAGCCAACGTGCGGCGACTTGATGCCGCCAGGGAAGCGCTCGCAAACCTCGGGGAATATGCCCAGGCCAGGCGTGTCGGATGCCTCGGCGCTGCCCGCAAACAGCCATTGCAGCCCGACGCAGATGCCCAGAAATGGAACTCCCTCGGCTACGCGTTCGCGCAAGGCATCCCCGATTCCGCTGGTCGTCAAGCGCTCTGTGGAAGCGAAATGGCCGACCCCCGGCAATACGATTCGGGCTGCGTTCTTCAAGTCCTCGGGCCGCTGGGTCACCAGCAGATCCGCTCCGACGGCGCGAAGCGACTTGCAGGCGGAATTCAGATTTCCGGTCTGATAATCGATCACGACGGTCTTCCCGGCACTCATGCGAGACACTCCACTACAGCAGTCCTTTCGTGCTGGGCAGCATCGACCGCAACCGCAAGTCGCGCGAGCAGGCAAAGCGCAATGCGCGCGCAAATGCTTTAAACAGCGCTTCAATCTTGTGATGATTGGAGCGCCCGTAGAGAACTTTCAGATGCACATTGGCGCGAATGCCACGCGCAAAACCCTCGAAAAAATCTGGCAGCAATTCGGTTTGAAGATCGCCCACGATTCGCACGCGGACCTTGGTGTCGATCACGTAGGACGCCCGTCCGCCCAGGTCAATCGCAGCGGCGGCCAGGGTCTCATCCATCGGCATCAGAAAATAACCGGCGCGAAGAATTCCTTTTTTGTCGCCAAGGGCCTGCGAAAATGCTTCCCCGAGGGCGATACCAATGTCCTCCACCGTGTGGTGCTGGTCCACGTCCAGGTCGCCTTTGCAGATCAGTTCCAGATCGAATCCGCCGTGGCGCGCGAACAACTCCAGCATGTGATCGAGAAAACGGATGCCAGTATCAATGGTGTAGTGACCCTGGCCATCGATCGTCAGCTTCATGTCGATCTGCGTTTCCGTTGTGTGTCGCCGCAATGTCGCGCTGCGTCCGGCTAGCTTTCTGGCCGCCATTGAATCTCCTTCAAAGCGTTCTGCAATGCAAGCAATCCACGCTCAGTATGTTCGATCATCCCCAATGTGATGCGCACGCAACCGTCGCAACCTGGATCGCTGCTGCGGTCTCGCACCAGCACGCCCTGCTGTCGCATTGCAGCGACGAAATCCTTGTGCTTGCCGCCGATGTTCATCAAGATAAAGTTGGCGTGGCTCGGCCAGTAGGGAACTCCTAGCTTTCTCAATGCCAGTTCCGCAGCGGCGCGACTTTGCAGCACCTGCTCGACATACCAGGAAATATAGGCTTCGTCCGCGAGCGCTTCCGGCAGGCATTCCAGTGCGATTGAGTTCACATTGTACGGAGAACTGACCTTGCGAACGAACCGCATGGCGTCGGGATGGCAGACAAGTAGTCCAATCCGAAGTCCGGCGAGACCGTAGGCCTTGGAAAATGTCCGGGCTACGAATAGATTTGGCACAGTCGAAGTTACAGATAAAACTGACTCCCCATGGAAGTGGTAGTAGGCCTCATCCACCAGCAGCGCAGCCTGTGGGGCCGCAGCCGCCAGCTCCAACAAAAACGAAGTTTCCACCACCGCGCCTGTGGGATTGTTCGGCGACGCGAGCATGATGACCCGGGTAGAGGGCTGGACCGCTTTTTGTACCTTCTGATAAGGAAACTGCAGCGTGCGATCCGCTTGAATCTCCCGAACCAGCGCGCCCGTCGCTTCCGCATATAACGCATACATGGAAAATGTCGGCGTCACGATGACAACTTCATCCTGCGGTTCGAGATAGGTTTCGCACAGCAGATGGATCGCTTCGTCCACTCCGTTGGTCAGCAGCACCGCATCCTCAGTCAAGCCAAAGTGTTTTGCAACGATCTGCTCGACGTGATGCCGCTCTGGATATTTGGTCAGCGTCTCCGCCGCAATCCGTTGCAACACTGCCTGCACGCGCGGCGAGGGAGCGAATGTGTTTTCGTTAAAGTCGAGTCGCAATCCATCCCGCCCAGCCAGCGGCGGATGGTATTCATGCATGCGCTCGACCGCTTCGCGCGGACGAAGTTTTTGCGCAACGGGCGTCGCCGGGTCGATGCTCATCGTTTTCCTTTCACTGCGCGCTGGCCGGCATTGCGGATACGCACAGACGCGGCGTGCCCAAGCAGTCCCTCGGCCGTTGCCAGTCGTTCCGCGTGCGGGCCGTGTTCCGCGAGACCAGCCGCCGTATATTCCTGTGTCGTCACCAGACGAAGGAAGTCGTAGACGCTCAAACCGCCGCGCACCCGCGCCAATCGGCCAGTTGGCAGCACATGATTTGGGCCCGAGATATAGTCGCCCATGCTCTGTGGTGTATTCGGTCCGACAAAAATCGACCCCGCATGACGCACCCACGAGAGGTCCTTCTCGCCATCGATGGTCAAATGTTCCGCTGCCAGCCTATTTGTAACTGATTCAGTTTCTTTACTGTCTTTTGTGAGGAAAATGAAACCATTCTTAGCGATGGCCTGGCTGGCAATCTTATTGGAGGAGGATTGAAGTTTCACTTCCTTCGCGGTTTCCCGCGCCAACTCCATGCTGCTGGTCACAAAAACAGCCAGCGCTTCAGGATCGTGCTCCGCCTGGGCAACGAGATCTGCAGCGATCCATTGCGGGTCCCCATCCTCGCTGGCGACCACAATTTCTGTGGGTCCGGCCAGCATGTCAATTGCGCAGTAGAAGGCAACCAGCTTCTTTGCCGTGGTGACGTAGAGATTTCCAGGGCCGACAATCTTGTCCACCCTCGGCACGCCGATCGTGCCGTAGGCGAGAGCGGCAATCGCCTGAGCGCCGCCGATGCGATAGAACTCCTCGACGCCGGCCAGGTGCGCGGCTGCCAGAGTCTCTCGCGCTGGGCGCGGCGAAACCACGGCGATCCGTTCCACTCCGGCGACCTGCGCCGGCACAACGGTCATCAGCAGCGTGGACGGCAGCGGATAACGGCCACCGGGAACATAGCAGCCCACAGACTCAAGCGGCAGAGCGCGCTGTCCCAGTTGCGCGCCCGGCAGTTTCCGCGTCCACTCTTGCGGCATCTGCCAGCGCGCAAAGCGCCGGATATTTGCCGCCGCAGCCTGCAAAGATTTCCGCAAATCCTTGGGAGTTTGTTCCCATGCCGCAGCCATCTCTTCCTGCGTAACGCGCAAACTTGCAGATGGCGCAAGGCCGTCGAGTCGCTCCGCATATTGGCGCAGGGCCGCGTCTCCCCGGCGCCTAACAGCGGCGATCATGCGCTTCACCGCTGGCTCCAACTTTGAGGTGGCCGCACCGGAGCGGCCCTCGATCTGACGCAGCATCGTTTCCGCTTCTGTTGCGCTTTTTCCGTAGGTGCGTATCAGTTTCATCGCTCTTGCAGTCGCTTCCTAGAGGACAATTTTGTTCAGAGGATACTCGACGATCCCGGTTGCACCGGCCGCCTTCAGCCGCGGAATCACATCACGCACGGTGCGCTCTTCCAGAATAGTGTTGACTGCGACCCACTCGGCATCGCTGAGTGTCGATATGGTCGGCGAATTCAACGCGGGCAGTACGCCCAATACCGCAGGCAGACCGGTCGCGCGCACGTTCATCATCAATCCGACCTGGCCTTGCGCAGCAATCGCGCCCTGCAACATCAGCGCAATCTTGTCGAGCTTGTCTTGTTTCCACGGGTCTTTGTAGGCCGCTGTATTCGCAATCAACTGAGTTTCGCTTTCCAGCACGGTCTCCAGAATCCGCAGGCGATTCGCCCGCAGCGAGCTTCCGGTCTCCGTCACTTCCACAATGGCGTCGGCCAGCACCGGCGGTTTCACCTCCGTGGCTCCCCAACTGAAGTCCACTTGCACGGGAACGTTTTTGCCGGCAAAGTATTTCTTTGTCGCTTCGACCAGTTCGGTGGCGATAATTTTATGCGCCAGGTCTTCCGCACGCTGATACGGCGAATCCTCCGGCACGGCCAACACCCAGCGCACCTTCTGCCGGCTCTGTTTGGAGTAGGTGAGGCTGGCGATGGATTCCACAGTCAACCCGCTTTCCGCAACCCAGTCGCTGCCGGTCAGTCCCGCGTCCAGCGCGCCATGGTTCACGTAGCGGGCCATCTCCTGGGCGCGAATCAACATGCACTCAATCTCCGGATCGTCAATGCCGGGAAAATAGGAGCGGCCATTGGCGAAGATGCGCCAGCCGGCGCGCTCAAACAGCGCAATGGTGGCGTCCTGCAAGCTGCCCTTCGGAATTCCAAGACGCAGTTTCTGGCTCATGCGCTGGTCTCGCTTTCTTTGTGCGTACTGCCGGCATTGCGCATCGAAATCGGCTTGGTAAAGCAACTGACGGTCCCTTCATGGCAAACCAGGCCGTCGCCTTCGACCACCACGCGAAACAGCAGCGTGTCGTTGTCGCAATCGGTCGCGGCCTCGGCGATGCGCAGGCGATTGCCGCTGGTTTCCCCCTTCATCCACAGCTTGCGGCGGGTGCGGCTCCAAAAGGTGACAAAGCCGCTTTCCAGCGTTTTTCGATAGCTCTCTTCATTCAGAAATCCCACCATCAACACCTGCCCGGTGCCGGCGTCCTGCACAATGCCGGGTACCAGCCCGTCCAGCTTCGTAAAGTCGACTGCTGGGTCCAACGTTGCTGTTTCGCTCATCTTGAAATCGTCCTTGTCCATTTCGAAATCCGGTGAATTGCAATAAAAAACCCGCGGATGCGGTTCGCATCAGCGGGACTGTGACTTTCTGAACTTGTTCAGGACCTTATGAATCCTGCTCAGAATGCTCCGCTGACACGTTCGCCACGTGGGGATGATGGGGATGATGGCGATGGAGCGGACTCATCTGCATGGTTTGAGGATAAGAAAGAACACGCCGCCATGTCAAGTATCGCGGCCAGCACGCAACGGATCAGTTTCCGAATTGCCCATCACTCGCCGCAACTCGAAAAATTGGGTCTGGCCCATAACAGCCTCCTGAAGCGCCCCCCTGAGCAACTCGACGATTTGGCGTAAATCGATATCAAGTCTTGCTACGGAATTGAGGGCAGATGTTCATGGTTTCCCAGGTCTCGTTAAGGATTCGGATTTATGTTGGTTCCCGAATCTGTGTCGTGGCCGTACGCCATCTTCAGCAGCTTCAATAGTAGGTCAGGATGCTTCTTAATATCATTTTTGGTTAGCCGGAGACGATATCGTTTCCACTTCGAATCGTAGTCCATAACGTCGATTCCGGCCGCTTCCAATTCCTGATCAATGTTGGGTGACGAACCGACACGCATTTCGGCTCTAAAGCTGTTCTTTTTTGCCTTGAAAATGGCGAAATTATGCGGCTGATTGTCCTTCGCCAGCCCAATATAGAACTTGTTGTATTTCAGTTCTAGTTCCGGTGCGAAGGTCTTGATAAGAGCAAGCATTTCGTCAGCGAGAGCAACGGTCTCTTTGGTCCCGCGGCTCTCCCAATAGCTTCTGTCTGTTACTGTTTGGACCTCTTCGTCCTCGTCAGGCATACCCAGTGCGACAGCGTCAATGACCTTGGTGAAAACAAGGCTAATCTGATCACCAAATTTCCATGCGCTCATTTGGAGGGCGATGAGCTTGATGGAGCCATTAAAAAGCCCTATGACGTTAAGGAACCTGCCGGTTATGTCCTCAGCCACAATGACTGCGTAATGGTCGTACTGCGGATATCGCTTCCGCTCGACGTCCCAATACTCAATAGTTCGGATGATGTGACTTTCGTCCGTAGATCCAAGCATTACCTCGACTTCATATCGTGTGCTCGACTCAGCATCTTGGAATAGGAGGTCAAGACGTCCGCCGTGGGGTTGATTGCGTTCCTTATCCTTGAGCACAATATCGCCCAAACCTAATATCGAGGGATCTTCGGCAATGCGATCTTGCACCCATGTTTCACGGTACTCTGGGTTATTAGCGAGCCACACCCTCTCGGGTTTGACGAACTTGAGCGCCATTCCCCACCTCCAGTTGCTTTGGTAAGCGGAATCATTATACGGCGGCTGGCCCACGTCCAGATTTTCGTACATAGGATGCTGCCGAATCCCTTCAAACATGATTGCTGGGAAAGTCACTTGGAGCAAACAGGCCAATTCACTCAGTGAGCATCCATCAAGCCTGCCTTACGAGTTCCGGGTGGATCGGTCGGGAGATTCTGCTGGATCGTTGAGATTTCTCCCGCCGGCACGGTTTCTCGTTGACGCGACATGGTTGCGGTCGTTACCGTGGTGGGGGAATGAAAGTTTCGATTGCACTGGAGGGAAATACGATGAACCTTCAAAAGCGAATCCGTTGC
>JAJYVR010000280.1 GCA_021791935.1 Acidobacteriota bacterium | reverse complement strand
CCTGATTCTGGCGATCGATCGCGTCGAAGCGATCGCCGATACGCGGGCACTCATACTGCTCGGAGTTGGCGTCGCCGCGATGTTCGTCCTCTGGCCAAATGCGATCTACTGGGTAGCGCCCACATTAATCGTGCTGCCCCTCGCCTTTCGCGAAATGAACAGCATTTCCGCCGCGGTCGCGCTATTCACCATTGCACTTCTGCCAGGCTTCATTGTCGTATCGTCGATGATATTAAGCGGTGCAATGTTCGGGCGCCCGCCTGCCGAAGCGATCGCTGTATGGAACGCGATCCTGCACGGGGCGGCTCCACAGGAAGTCCTTCACAGCGCCTGGTTGGCCTCTTTTGGCGGCCAGTTCACGGCAGCGTTCGTTGCGTTGGCGCTGATGTGCGCAACTATCGCGCCAAGAAGCTGGCTGATCATCTGGCGCCTCGGGCTCAACCGGCGGGAGCAAACCCAACCGGCCACGGCCCTTGCGGCCCTATTGCTGCCGCCGATTTCAGGCGCCCTGGCGACATATTTCTGGCACCTCGACGCACCAATCGTCGTCGTTGCCTGCAGCCTGGCTGCGGTCGCCAGCTGGACCGCCACAGCGAGCCTGCGGCACGGCGAGCGAGCGGCCTGGGTATTGCTGTCGCTGGCCGGAACATCCTTCGGATGGGCGGCGCCACTTTTGTGGCAGGACTCCGGACTTGCTCACTTGCGCCACATATTGCTGACATAAGGGGCCATTGATCGTGTGTTGATGATCGTCTGCTGATCCTTCCAGCATTCGCCCCTTCCTATATCAAAAAGCCCGTTAGGATTGAGATTTCCATCATCATTTATAACCTTAACAACACAAGAAAATTATCAAATAGGTTGTCGTCTCGTTTGATTAATTGCACAATTTATCAATCAATTGCCGCCACTCGCATACACGGCGTGACCAATCGTACTCTTCGGCAAAATGAGCCTGCTGGGCGAGCGATCGCTCTGGCTGACCGTTCCACGGATTATCAAATTCCTCGCGCAATTTTGCGGCAAAGGTCGCTGCATGTGCGTTGGCGTCAACCGTCCAAGGATAGACGTGCGCAAATCCGCTTGTGGTTTCTGGCAGTGCGCCGAGCGACGGGCAAATCACCCGGCAGCCCGCAGCCATCGCTTCAATCACCGCAAGGCATGAGGTCTCCGCGAATGTGCTGGGGTAGGTGAGAAAATGCATGTCCCGAAGCGCCATGCGTAGTTCGGCATTAGGGACGATACCATGATAAAACACACCTGATAACGCTTGCGCTCGTTCGTAGAGATGGCTGTAAGGGCCGTCGTCGCCAAGATAAAGTTTCATGGACGACCAGACGTGCAGTTCGGCATTGACTGGGTTGATGTGTTCCCAGGCGTCGAGAAGTACGGAAAGACCGCGGAACGGCGTGCTAGCATAAGCACAACGCCAAACAGGACCTGCTTCCCATCGCCGCGGCGATGCGTTGACGTCAGTCGCATTGCGCAGCACCACACAACGTTCCGGCGGTAGCCCGAATGTCTTGAGATATTGTTCACGCTGCCAGTGGGAGACAAAAACAAAACAGTCGACCAAATCGACAGTCGCCTTGTCTGAACACCATTGAACCCATTCCTGGTTGACGTCATGATGTATCCAGACCACGCGCGGCCTGGAGTCCTTTTCGCTGCCGGGGTGGTTGATTTGAAGGTTGATGCGATCGAGTTCCTGAGCCATCCGTTGCTTCAGGCCACCAACCATCAACTCAGTCCCAGCCATTGGCGTCTGCGGGACCCATGTAGACTTTTTCAAATCAGCAGCTGAGGTCACAGGATGAAATTGCCGCACGGCGTCGGCTAAATCTGCGGGCAAAAGCCGCGATCTACCCACGTCACGATGTATGTCGATTTTATTTCCGTCGCCTATGGTCGCGGCGCGCTGCGATCCGTCCGCTGTCACCTCGTCCGCTGCCTTTGGATAAAATTGCAGATTGTATTGGGCTAGGGAACGCACATGTTCAGGAACGTCGGCGCTTTGTGCAAGCCAGTTGCACGCCGCAGCACCGCGCGCCTTACGCGCTGGATCGGGCGAATAATTCGCCGCAATCGACAGTTCCTCGCGCAGCCCCCAATCGAAAATGTAATCCTCGATAAACAGCGTGTCGCGGTCAGGATATCCTAGCGCAATCCCTTGTTCTGCAAACAGCGCCGCCGCTTCGTTTCGGCTGCGCTCCCGGTGGTAACGCGCGAGATCGTACAGCGGTTCTGCACGGTGTGGGCGTTGGCTGAAGGCGGCCAGCGATTGGCGCACGAATCCGCCGTCGTCACCGAGACGGAGAAGACAACGGGCCTCCTGCAACCGCGCATACCACGCTTCCTCATCCCCACCGCCCATCGTTGCCCGCTTGGCGTAGGCCTCGACGGCCTCAGTCAACCGTCCGGCATCTCGGTAGCTCTGGGCGAGATAGAACACATAACGGGCGTTCTCAGGATCATCGGCCAACGCCTCGGTCAGCAGCCGGATATCGCGTTCAAATTTGTCGACGCGGTTGGCGCCGCTTGCATGGTCTTTGAACCACACGCCATCAAGCCGCTGGCGATCGCCATCGACGGCGAGATACTCATGCGTGACACCATGATACAGCGCTCCGGCATTCCGGCGAACAAGTCGGGCATTCCAATAGCTGATGCCCGCATGCTGCAGCAAATCGTAACATGGGGCTTGGAGTTTTTGCTGGAAGTCGGGGTCGTCGACGACGAGTTCCTTATCGGCATCATTCAGCAATAGATAATCGTACTCGATGGGTGTCGCATAAGCATGTGCCAGCGCCTCGTTGCGAGCCTGCGCGAAATTCTCGAACGGAAAACTATGCAACTCACCAGGAATGCCGCGCTCGGCAAAGAACGAACGGATAAAATCCTGCGTCCCATCAGTCGAGCCGGTATCGCCGATAACCCAAGCCGAAATCCACGGTGCAACAGCGCCAAGACAACGCGCGAGATTGGCCATCTCGTTTTTCACGATCATGTTCAGGCAGATCGTCTTCCTATCAGCCATCAAAATCCCCTTATGATCAATACGCATATCCATAATAAGCACGCCTCTCGGAGGAGAGGGTGTCGTTAGTTATTCACTAATTCACTCTATCTAATCATCTGTTATCGATATCGCAATGCTCGTCGTCCTCCGTGATCGGATAGGCGGCGACACCACTCACCCAACCAGGACCGTGGCACCATCGAGCACACCCGCCGGGATGATCGCAGCCACACCGGTCCAGCGACCATGGGTCTCCAGTTCCCAAGAGCCGGACCAAAAAAGATAGTTGAGCGATTTTATCGGGTTGTGATTCAGTTCGCTTTCGAAGACATGACCGGCCCCCACTGAGTGGTCGGGGTTGAAAGTTGGTGCAATTTCACCTCCGGCCTTGGCGGCGGCGCAGTGTCTGGCG
>JAJYVR010000279.1 GCA_021791935.1 Acidobacteriota bacterium | reverse complement strand
GCCGCTCATCGGGTCGCACAACAATCGATCGCGCACCAGACCGTACAGACCGTCGAATCCCTTGCGCAGGTCCGTTGCGCCTGTCGCCACGTAGATCCGCGTCGCCGCTCCCACTCCAAACACGGCTACGCCCGCTGCAGCAGTTCGACCAACTGCTGCAGTACGCTCGCATCGAACCCGCGCTGCACTTCGATCCGCCGTTGCCCGGACAAGCAAACCGTCAATCCACTCGGCCTTGCCATGGCTTCCGATGACTTCCTGTCTACCGCCCGGGCAGCAACTGACACTGCGGGAACCGATGCAACCCCGGCCAACTCGACGGCCACCAGTCGGCCTTCCGCTGCAACTTCTTTTCCACCTTGACTCTGTCGCCTGTGCCACTGCTGCAGGTACCGGTCCAGCGTGCTCAACCCGATGCCGTGCAAGCGGCAATCCTCTTTGCGCGGCAGCTTGCTCGATCGATAGCCGTTCACCAGTCGCTCCACTTCCTCACCACTGCGCCGACGTCGAACCGCTACTCCCGACTCTGTGTTCATATTCAGAGTCCATCACAGGCCAAACCCCTTTTAACAGATGCGGTCGCTCACACGCATACGTTGCAACGCCTGTGCGAGGCGGCCGGATTTCTTTCGCCTCGAACCTACATCGCCAGCGGCAACGTCGTTTTTCAATCCGCGAAGACCGAAGCCCAGGTGAAAGCCGCTTTGGAGGCAGAACTGGCGGTTTACGCCAGCAAACCGGTCGGCGTAGTGGTGCGCGCGGCGGCGGAGATGGCCGCGGTCCTGGCAGAAAATCCATTTCCACAGATGCCGGGCAACCGGACGGTCGCGTATTTTCTGGATCGCAAGCCCAGCGCGGACGCGCTTCAGACGGTCGCGAACCGGACCGGCGAGCAACTTCGCCTCGGACTGCGGGAAATCTACGTCTACTATGCCGATGGGATCGGCGACTCGAAGCTGAAAATTCCGGCGGCGAAAAACGGGACGGCGCGGAACATGAACACCATCGCAAAACTGGCCGAAATGGCGGGAAGCCTGGAATCCCGTTTAGAGCATTTTCAAATCAAGCGTTAACAACTCTGGGGTGCCCCATCCTTTGTGCGTCTCTTGCACAAAGGGTGGGAGAGCGTGCGGCCGTGCAGCAACCTGCGTATCCCCCGGCCATAGGTGAAGCCGCCGCTATTGCACTCCGCTTTCCTCCAGCGTCACCGAATTCAGGATGCGCTGGAAGATCACAATGTGCAGATTGATATGGCTGGCCAGGTCGGGCACAAATTCCTCAATCAAGTTGCCGGAAGGACTGATCGCGAACGCAAGCGCCAGTCGCCCGGCAGTACTTGAGAATCCCTGCCGGCCGGGTCCGGGCACAAACGTATTGCTCACCGCCGCTGTCGCAATTCCGCCAACGAAGTTCGCGTAGTTCAGCATCGGCTGGCCCGTATAGCTCTGCGCCCAGGCCACCTGCACAATGGAATGCAGGATCCTTCGCTTGATGGGCAGAAACGGTTCCCGATGATAATGCGGGTCCTGGTGCATCAAAGAAGGGACCAGAAACGTCCCGAAGAATTCACCCGTCATGTCTTCCGTCAAACTCACTCCCGAATACTTCGTGAAGCCGCGCATGCCCGGCCCGTACGGCGTGTGGGAGTCCGACCCGATCCCGATGGCTGCATCCCCGGCGATCGTCATCAGGTTGAACGGATCGATGATGCCTTTTACCGCCGATCGCAAATTGTCGCGCGCCGTCAGTGGGACCACATCGGGCCACTTCAAATATTGCGCAAACGGAGATGAAATATGCCCGCAACACATGTCCATCGGCCTCACCGGACAGGCGTCCACGAGGCACGTATTGTGCAACGCTGGCGCTGCGCCGGGAATCGCTCCCAGATACGCCGTGCTGGAGGAAAGTGTGGGCCTGAACCTGCGCTGTGGCGAGGTAGCGAACGATTCTTGCCCTTCGCCCGCATCCTCCAGGACGGCGATCTGCTGGGGCCCCGCCGCGGAACTGGAGATCCCCGTCGCCGGCCCTTCCGCTGGCGCGGAGGGCAACGCCGCAGCCCGCGCGGTCCACTCCCGTTGCAAATCCTTCTGGAATGGGGCATCGTCAACGCCCGATTGCGCCGTCGTCGCCTGTTCCGCCTGCTGCGCCGCCCGTACCGCGGAGGGCGCATCGGGCAACTGCGCCAGGATTCCCGGCGGCATCGTCAACGCCAGCAAGACTACACTGTGGGCCGCCAGTATTCTCCCTAACATTCCTTTGTCCGAGATGCTTCGACGTGCAGCAAAATTGAGCGCAGGACGAGATTGTCGAACTGCCTCCATCGCGACGACCAGGTACAGATGAGCGAAAGTATTGTGTGTCCTTACGATAGACCATGTCAGGAGAAAAAACGTTGCGTGGCCGAAATTGTGCGGATGCCGCAACCGTCATCGCGCCGTCTGGCCTCAGGGATGGGGCGGACATGCGCGCCGGCGCTCGATCCGGCAATCGCCTCGGAAACCGGCGTTTATTTCGACCCTTTGCCGGTCGCAAAGTTCGGCACATTCGTCGTGAATGGACGCGAAATAAATTCGCGCAGCACATTTCCAACCGCGTTGCCCGCCGTCACAATCAACGCATCCCGCATCGTCAGACTGAGGGTTCGGTCGCTGGGAGCGCGATACACATTCGAAATCCCAGCCGTCATAAAGTTCCCCATCACAAGGGAGTAATTCGGCTGCGTTTCGCCGTCGTCTCCCCGCGTGACAAACGTCTGCGCCAGCGCATACAGCACCCGCGAGCGGGTACTCCCCGTACCGCGGTAAAAGTAGCGCGGGTCCTGATGGAAAATTGTCGGCAGTAGCGCCCGTCCCAGCAACGCGCCAATCGCGGAGTCCGCATACGCCGATCCAAATCGCTTCCCATATCCCTGCCAGCCGCCGCCATACCCTGGAAATGTATTGTGCCACTGCTCGACCCCGGCCACTCCGGCATCCGTCGCAAATTCAATCGGATCGATTTCCGCTCGCAGCGCCAGCTCGAACTTCAGCTTCGGCGTCAGTGGCGCGGAATCCCAGATGTAGCTGGTATAAAAGTTCGGGAAGACGCCCAGCACGCGCTGTTTTTCTTCAATCTTCACCTGCGCCGTCGCCACTTGGTTGATGTCGGCGTTCACATGGACCGTCGTGTTCGATTGCGGATTCCGCGACGTCAGCATCGGCAGTTCGCGCTCCTCGCGCGCCCCCAACGTCACCTCGGTCGCCAGCTGCGGCGATCGCCCCGGCAAGGTGATCGACACCGTATAACTGCCCGGCGAAAGCCCGGAGATGGTGAATTTACCTTTCTCGTCCGCCGTCGCCGTGTGCTCCTCAGCGTCGCCCTGACCCACAGCAGTTACCGCCACGCCGGCAATCGGCGCTCCGTGCAGGTCTTCGACCGTACCCACAATGCTGGAAGAGTTGGAACCCGTCTG
>JAJYVR010000278.1 GCA_021791935.1 Acidobacteriota bacterium | reverse complement strand
CCCCTGCCGCAACCCACCGCGGCATGGATCAACCCGCCGATCACTGCATCGGCGACGGAACAAAGTAGACACTAAACTATGAAGCCACCTGTCTCATACTCGTTGACACGTTCCGAACGCATCTTAATTTCTGGGCAGATGTAGCAGATAGTCATTGTCCCAACCGGCTTTGAGTCTTTTGCCGTGGACGCCGCGCTTGGAGGTTTTGTCTTGTTTGAGCAGCTTGAGGGCGATGCGGTTGAGCACAGAGAAGTTCTGCGCGGCATGGCCGGCGCGTTTGCGGTCCAAGTCCTCGCGGAAGCCGACATCGAGCACCCAGTGCAGTTTGTTCTCGATGCCCCAGTGCTGGCGAATGGATGCATTCAGCCGCTCTGCATCGGGCCTCAGGCTGATGATGTAGTAGCGGATTTCGCGCTCTGTTTTGCCGGTGGCCTTGTGGTAACGCTCGGCCCGGATGCGCACCAAACCCTGTAAAGACGCCCATTCGGAAGCCTTCTCAAGCAGCGACAGGTCGGCGATCGCCGCGCAGGTGCGCCGCTCGACCCGTCCGTGGCCGCAGTCGATTTCCTCGGCCACCGCATCGGCGGCCAGCCTTTGGAAGGAGTCTTCGATCTCTTCCAGAAGATGGCCCCGGTTTTCTTTGACCGCCAAAATATAGTCGGCTTTCTTTTCAACAATCTTGGCGGCGATGCGCAGCGCCAGGCAGGTGGCATGGGCATGGCCGCGTCCGCAGAGCCGTTTGTTCAGCGTCTGTAACACCTGCAGAGGATCGGAACTGGTATCAGCGGACGTGCGGATCGCGCCGACGATCAGCGCCGCCAGCATTCCCGCCTGCAATCCCTTGCCAGTCACATCGCCGACAACAATCAGCACGCTCCCGTCGGTATCGTTGGGGAGAATCTGGTAGAAGTCGCCGCCCACCTCGCGCGCCGTCAGCCTGGCGATCGACGAAACCCAGGCCACGAAGCCCTTCTCCAACTCGTCCGGATCGAGCGCCGAGAACACCCGGTTGAAGGTGTCGTGCCACGGGATGCCTCCGGGCAGCCGCAGGAAGCTCTCGAACCATTCCACCTTCGACTGGGCATAGTCCTCGATCTCATTCCATCCGTTGGCACCGCTCAAAATCGCCGCGATGGCCATTAAAAGGATCTCTTCCAGCAAATGTTCCCGCGTCCGCTCCACCCGCGGATCGCGCAATTCTGCAAAATATCTTGGGGGACTGTCCATCTCCCCATCTCATCGCAGCCAACCTGCTCCGCATATAGCAATTAAGATGCGTCTGCCCTGGGAGTTATTGTAATGTCCTCAGGTCCACTCCCGCCATGATGCACCGGCTGGCAAATGTATGGATCCGTGGCAGGGACAGCTCTTTCGAACTGCCCCTACCACGGATCCGTACGTGCGGCTTTCCCGCATACGGCTCTTACTTTGGGTGTTTGGCGTAGAAGCGTTCGTTGCGATATGGATGCAGGATTCGGGGAATAGGAATCCAACGGTCGGACAGAGGGCCGAACCGCTCCCGTTCAACCGGGAGCAATTTCCAGCGTTTTATGCGCGCAGCAAAAAGGGTTGACGTCCACTCGATGCAAACGATCGCATGTGGCAGTTGAACGCGATGCCCGGCCAGGATGCGACGCACGGACATGGCGCCCTCGGCGGATGCGGCACACAGCATCCGCGCCAAAATGTCGATCGCCGTTTCTGAAAACGACCATGTGGTGAACCCCTCTCCTGGCCTTACGTGGGCCACAGCGACCCATGCTCAAAACTTTCTTGCCCACAGGGACTGTGGCCATCGCATCTTTGCATGTGGCGGAGGACTGACCCGGCAAGTGCAGAGATTTCCAGCTCGACCTTGAAAATCAAGGATGCGCCTGTATGGAGCGGTCCATCGGTCCGCTTTACGCCGCAGTCCATCCGCCATCGATCGGCAATACTGCGCCATTGATGAATTCGGCCTCCGCGGAGCAAAGATAACGTACAAGAGAAGCCACGTCTTCCGGCGTGCCGAGCCTCCCGATGGGCTGCCGCGCAATCAGTTCAGCACGCACCTTGTCTTTTTCATGGGCATGGTATTTTTCCAGGTAGCTTTCTACAAATGGAGTGTCTACTGTGCCGGGCGCAATACAGTTCACGCGCAACTCCTTCGGATAATCGACAGCAAGCTGGCGCGTCATGGCGATTACCGCACCTTTACTGGCGCAGTAGGCAAACCGCCGCTTCACGCCGACGTAGCCTGCGACCGAACCGATGTTTACGATGCTGCCTCGACTGGCCAGAAGCAAAGGAAGCGCCGCGCGAGTCACTAGATATACGGACCGTACGTTGACATTCATGATGCGATCGAAATCTTCTTCATTCGTTTTTGCAATGTCGCCGACCAGTCCGATGCCCGCATTGTTCACGAGGATGTCCAGGCCCTTCAGTTTGGACACCACGGCTTGAATGGAAGCATTGTCGGTCACATCCATTGGGGTCGCAACTGAAAGAGCGAGCGTCGATGCAAGCTGTTCGGCGGCATCGAGGTGAATGTCAGCGATCAAGACCCTCGCGCCCGCGACATGCAGTGCGCGGCAGGTTGCAGCGCCGATTCCGCTCGCTCCACCGGTGACGAGGGCCACTTTTCCATCTAAACGATAAGGGCTTGGTTTCTCTTGGTCCATTGGAAATACTCCTCTTTTACTTGTCTGTTGTCTGTACGATTTCTTCACCGCCGCGCTCGCTGGAACGATAGGCCGCTTCGACAATGCGCATCATGTGGATGGCGCCTGCCGCTCCCGCAGGCAATTTCTGCGATAAGCCACTGACATAAGCCTACTAGGGCAGCTTCAATCCCTCCCCACTGCGCATAACTACGTTGCAGGACAGGAGCAAAATCATGGCTGCGGTTGGTGGCAATGTAGGCGCGGATCGGGGTTTCCCAGACGCCGCCGCATCGATAGAAATTTGCGCCGCTCTGAGTCCCGGAGAGCAGGCTGAGATCACTGCTCTTCCGGGCTCTTCCGCAGAATTTGTGGGTAGTTGAGGCCGCAGAAGGAGATAAGGAGGCGGCTTCGCCGCGTCAAGTTGCATGAGTTTTCCGAGGCATGGCGATCTATCTCCCCGATGTTGCAGGCAGAAGCCGGGAACAGACCCTGAGCCTGTTCCCGGCGCTCATCGGTATGGATGAGTCGCAGCCGGGTATTCCTTGGCAGGTTGCGCTCCCGCAGAGCCCGCCTCCGCTTCGCCGGTCGAGAAGAAGACTAGCTGATCTTGCCACACTCGATGGTCTTTTGTTTGCAAAGACAAAAACAGTCGAGTGGAAAGGCAGGGACCAACTCTTCAACTTCAGGGGTAAGTATCCCCCGGCAGAGCCGGGGGCCTTATGGTGTGAGCCGCTCAAAGCGGCTTGTGCGGGGGTCGCTAACGCGGCCCCCGGTTGCGTTGTGCCGCCTGAAGGCGGCCTGTCAGTTCCAGAT